>CAMWXQ010000181.1 GCA_947178235.1 uncultured Muribaculaceae bacterium | reverse complement strand
CTCAAGGACCTTTTCGAAAAAGATAATCCTAAAAGAGTACAACTCGTCGACAAGACATTGTACAACGCTGTATGCTCGGTTAAACAGGGTAACAATTACAGCGGCGAAGCTGTCCAGAGCGTCAACACCGGTATCTGGTCTGACAACAGCTTCCTCATGAGCAATGTCACCATCGACACCCGTACTCTCCCCGCCAAGATCGACGACTGGGATGCCTACAAGACCGAGACCACAGCGTTCGACTTCTCCGGCATCAACCAGGCCGGCCAGGACACCGAGGTCGACAACTCGACCACCCAGGGCCGCGGTCCCGTCAAGGTTCTCCGCGCTGTAGGCCGTTTTGACTTCCGTGATGGTTCGCAGGATGCTGTCGACCCCTCGGGCAAGGCCAACACCTACAACGTTGTCAAGAACTCCGCAGGCAAGACCATCGTACAGGTTGAGCTCGGCCGTATGTCGCTCGTCAACATGTCCAATGCCTTCTACTATCTCCCCCGCGTCAGCGACAACGGTACCCCGAGCGGTGCCAACTTCCAGCTCTGCGGTGCTGAGACTCCCACCAACTATCTCGTAGGTCCCTACTGGCAGCAGTTTGCCGCAGGTGTCAACGGCGACTTCGACACATACTTCAACTATCCTTACTTCACCGCCAACGGTCAGAATTATAATCGTACCAACTGGTACACCAGCAATATCGTTGACGTCCTCCAAGGTAAGGGTGACCTTTACGAGGGTCCCGACCATAACCAGAATGCCCACACTCCCGGCACCTACAAGGTATGGCGCTACGTAACCCCCAACCTTATCCCCGCCAACACCAACAACCAGGCGTACGGCATCACCACCGCTGTTGTCTTCGAGGGCCGCATGATCGCCACCGAGGAGTGCAATGGCAGCGATGACAAGTATCAGCAGCTGATGTACGACTACATGAACGGCAAGAACGGCAAGTCCCTCACCGGTAATCCTGCCAATGACCCCATCCTCTACCAGTTCAGCGGTTCGCTCTACTTCACATGGGACAATGTCCGCGAGCAGGCCATCGCCAATGCCGTCACTTTCGAGGGTGAGAAGGATGCCGAGGGCAAGCCCACCGGCCATATGACCATCACCAACGTCAACCGTTCGGAGCCCCTCTACGTCGCTGTGTTCGGCAATGGCGGCATGGGTACCTTCGAATTTGATGGTGAGGCCTACGATGACCCCGACGGCCTCGCCATTGACGAGAAGTCGGCCAACTATATGTGGAGCCTTTGGGATAAGGCCGGCCGTCCCGCAAGCGGCGCCCCCTTCGACAACATGCAGCAGGCTATCGTCGGCCACGGCTTCTACATCTACCAGACCGCTAAGGTCAATGACGTCGCAGGATACTATTGCTACTACTTCTACATGAACCGCCACAATGACAACGGCCAGAACGGTGTCATGGGCCCGATGGAGTTCGCCGTAGTACGCAACAACGTCTACAAGCTCGCTGTCACCGGCATCAAGCAGCTCGGCCATCCCCGCATCCCCGGCAATGACCCCGATCATCCCACTCCCGACACCCCCGACGAGAGCGACGACGTATATCTGACCGTCACCTGCGACGTTGTACCCTGGGTTGTCCGCCTCAACAACATCGAATTCTAATATAACGGAAAGAGACTCTTTCCAAGACTAATATCACTTCGCTGCCCGCCCGCGGGCGGGCAGCGATTTCCCCATCACCCCGAGGGAGGCTCCCTCAACATCACGGCCACTGGGCCGTATCCCCGACGATCCCATCTCCGGAGCCCACGGCTCCGTCCACATATATCTCCCAAAACACCATAAAACCTAAGACAATGAAGCTCAACGGCATCCGTCACTTCTCACACATCATATTGGCCCTCCTCATGGGCACGTTGGCCGCGGGTCTCACCTCGTGCCACGCCGTATGGCAGGAAGAGCCCGTCTGCGACCAGGGCCTCGCTATACGCTTTGTGTACGACTACAATATGGAGGATGCCAACGCTTTCCCCTCGCAGGTCCACTGCCTCACCGTCATCGTCTACGACGCCGAGGGCCGATATGTCACCACCGTGACAGAGACCGACCGCGCGAAGCTCTCGGACGAGAACTGGCGTATGCGCCTCCCCCTCCCCGAAGGCTCGTACCGCGTTGTCGCCTACGGCGGCCTCGAATGTGAGGACAGCTCGTTCGACTTCAGCGGTGCCCGCGGGATGCTCACCGACCGCCGCGTGGCCCTCAAATCCGACCTCCTCACCTCGCCGAAAGGCAAGAACCTCCACCCCCTCTTCTACGGCATCTCGATGGACGAGGATATGGCCTCGAAGCACGCCTTCGCCTCCGAACCCTCGGTCACCACCGTCGGGTACAACGACGCCGACCTCCAGCCCGTCACCGTCTATATGATGAAGGACACGAACAATGTCCGTATCCTCCTCCACAACTCGGACGGCTCACCCATCAATGACACAGACTTCCGATACACAATAACAGACAACAACACACTCTTCGACTGGAACAACACACTCCTCCCCTCGCCGACGGTCACCTACTGGCCCTGGACCCAGGGAACAATCCCCGGCGGCTCGCGTGCCGACGGTGACGACCCCGCCGGGCTCCCCGCGATGGCCTATGCCGAGATCTCGACATCCCGATTCGTGACCGGCTCCGACGCCGTGCTCAAGATTGAGGAAATCTCCTCGGGGCGCACCGTGCTGCGCATCCCCCTCGTCGACATCCTGCTCCAATACAAGAGCGCAAACTTCGGTATGCTCGGCAACCAGGAATTCCTCGACCGCCGCAGCGAGTGGGAACTCTCGCTCTTCCTCGACGCCACCCTCGGCGGGTGGTACACCGTCACCATTTGGATCGAAGACTGGTACGTCCGTATCAACAACATCGAACAATGATCCGCACACTCTTCAACACACTCATCCTCGTGATGTCGGCCCTGCTCCTCGGCGGTCTGACGTCGTGCGTCTTCGAGCATTTTCCCGAAGACGAGCCCGACGCGCCTGTCCAGGAGGAGGAACCCAACATCTACCTCACCCTCCGCGTGGGCGTGGCCGACGGCATAGGCTCGGGGGCCACCACATACTCGCGCGCTGCCGACGGCTCGTACTACTTCGAGCTTCCCGAGCGAGCGAACGAGAAACTCCACACGCTCCGCGTCTTCATCCTCAACGGCGAGACCAATCAGATCCAGGCCATGAGATATGTCGACTTCAACCCCGACGGCACCATCAAGGGCTCGAACCTCACATTCCGCCTCCATCCCGGCAAGAAGAGAATCATCCTCATCGCCAACGACGCATCCCTCCCGTATTATATACGCAACCGCTATACCACCCTCGCCTCCGGACAGACATTTCCCCTCGCCGAACTTTCGGATCAGCTCATCTTCCGTACTGGCAACACCCCCCTCTTCACCACCCAGGACTACATTCCCATGTGCGAGACATTCGACATCGACCTCCAGCACACCGAGGGGGGCACATCACCCTCGTACGTGAACCAGGACCTCTTCGTCACCCGCATCGCCGTCAAGTACACCTTCATCTTCGCTGACAACGTAGAGTCTGTCTCGATCCGCATGGACAATATGGCTCAGACCCAATACTTCATGCCCCGAGGCGTCACATACGACCCCGCCAAGTATCAGCCCGCCGAGGAGATCAACGGCATCTTCGGCCGCAACATCACAGCCTTCACAGGAACCGACACCGACAAGGTTACGTTCGAAGCCAAGCTCACAGGCAAGACACCCATAGAGGTCACCCGACCCGACGGCACCAAGGTAAAAGCCTACACCTACGACCCCATATACCTCATGGAATCCTCGGGTACACGCTTCCGCCTCTCGGCCTGCCTCGACGCAGGGGCCACAAGCCCAACGGGCAGCCCCCTCGCCGGCAAC
>CAMWXQ010000180.1 GCA_947178235.1 uncultured Muribaculaceae bacterium | reverse complement strand
TGGACCCCCCCTTCGCGTCTTACAATCTCTTCTGTGGGCGGCGCCCCCCCCCTGGCGGTGGGGGGGTGGGGGGCGCCGCAATTGTTGAAAGTTGAGAGTTGAGAGTTGAGAGTGTGATTCTTTCAACTTTCAACTCTCAACAATTCATATCACTGAGGGCTTGCCGTTGATGGTTACGTCGATGAGGCGGACGTCGCGGGTGAGGCCCTTGATGTCGTTGCCGTCCGTGGCCACGCCTGTCCAGTCGCAGTCCTTGCACTCGATATTGTAGACATTGGTCATGTCCTCGAAGCCTTCGATCTTCACACCGAACTTCGACTTCTTGCACGATACATTTTCGAGGAAGACGTTGCGCACGACAGGGGGGAAGTCGCGCTGGCAGATTTCGCGCTGCTCGTAGACGAGATTGATTTTCAGCACGGCCTCGCGGCACTGGCCGACCACGACGTTGCGGACGAAGATGTCTTCAATGACGCCGCCGCGGCACGAGTTGGTCTTGATGCGGATGACGCGGTCGAGGTCGGGCGAATCCATCACGCAGTTCTCCACGAAGAGATTCTTGAAGCCACCCGAGATCTCGGAGCCGACGACGACACCGCCGTGGCCATTCTTCATGTGGCAGTTACGCACGATGACGTTCTGGGTGGGAATACCCGCGGTACGGCCGTCGCGGTTGCGGCCGCTCTTGATGGCGATGCAGTCGTCGCCCGTGTCGAAGTAGCAGTCCTCGATGAGCACGTAGTTGCACGACTCGGGGTCGCAGCCGTCACCGTTGGGGCCGTCGTTCTGGATGTGGAGGCCGCGGACGGTCAGATTCTCGCACATGAGGGGGTGGACTACCCAGAACGGCGAGCGGAGGAGGGTCACGCCTTCGAGCAGAACGTTCTTGCACTTGACGGGATTCACGAGCTGGACGCGCATACCGTAGCCGTCGCCCATCTTGCGCTCCTCGACGGGTACACCTTTCTCGTTCCACTCCATGAGGATGGGGCGGCCGATGCGCTGCGAGATCATACCCTTGTCGAACTCGAAGCCATAGTGAACGGCACCGCACATGGCCCACCAGTCGGCACGTGAGGCGCCGCCGTCGATTGTGCCCTTGCCGGTCACGGCGATGTTCTCCTGCTCGTAGGCATAGATCATGGGCTGATAGTTGTAGCAGTCCATGCCCTCCCAGCGGGTGTAGACCAGGGGAAGATACTCTTTGAGGTCAGTGGTGAAGAGCAGGGTGGCGCCCTCTTCGAGGTGGAGGTTCACATTGCTTTTCAGAGTGATGGGGCCGCAGAGCCATGTTCCCTCGGGGATGATGACGCGGCCTCCACCCTCGCGCGAGCATAGGTCGATGACCTTGTTGATGAGGCCCGAGTAGAGATAGCCTTCGGTCGAGGACTTCTCGCCGTAGTCGAAGATCTTATAATCTTTGTCTCGGAAGGTCGGGGCCTTGATTTGCTTCTCGATGGCTGGATAGATGGTATTCCACGCCTCGGCTGCGGTGGGAGCCTCCTGCGCCCCCGCGCTCAGACCAAGAAGCATGGCCAAAGCCAGCAATACAGTTTTTTTCATGGTTTTGAAGGATGAATGGAAATTTTGGTTATTCAGATACAAAATTTGATTTGAGGCAAAGGTACAAAAAATCACCCACTCGACAAAGGAAAGGTGGAAAATTCGAGCCTGTGGGTCATTGTAGCGGGTTATTTGTGTAAAAGTGTCGAAAAATTTGGTGAGTAAGTAAATATTGTTTAACTTTGCAGTAAAACCAAATCATTTATGAAAACATTTCTTCTCCCGAGCCGTGCGGTGCTCATGCTCATTACCGCGCTACTGCCCATGATTCTGTTCTGCTCGTGCAAAGATGAACCGGGTATGATATGGGACTTCTACCCTGTCACTGCGAGCATAAATATTAAGAACATACACGGGGAAAATCTCCTTTTGCCCACTGCGAACGGCAGTCTGTACGGGAAAAAGATTACGGTAGAGTACGATGGGCAGGAATATGAGTTGGACTGGGAGGCCGAACGCGGTTCACGATATTATCTACCCCACTTCACAGGTCTGACACTCATAAATGGAGGTCAATTCTCTGCTGATGAAGAATGGGTTCCAAATCCTTATCTCTCTTTTGGTGAATTCGATGGGGAAGATGATCAGAACATCACTTTCAAATTTTGGATTGAGGGTTACGACACGGTCTGGACCATTAATGTTGTCCACACCGTCAAGTGGAAAGGTAACAAACCCAAAGTAACCAATAAATATTTCCGCAACGGCAAGGAGGTCAAATCAATCGTCATCACACTCTGACCTTATCCTCCCCATAGGGAGTGCTTAGGAGTGGTGAAAACGAAAAAAGTGCAAAATTTTCAAAACAATTTGTGCGGGGTGTTTGTTTGATTGGAAGAGGGCGTTCCATGCCCTCGTCTAATGAGAACGAAATCAAACAATCAACACAATAAAAAACGAAAAGAAATGAAAAAAACAGCACTTCTGAGCCTTGCAGCCGTTGCAGCTCTCGGATTCTCTGCATGTGACAACACCACCGCCACTGCCGACAAGCAGTCCAAGGGTGAGGAGAAGGTTGTCCTCTACTCGGGCATCCTCCCCGCAGCCGACGCACAGGGTACAGTATGCACTCTCCGTCTCGAATTCGACGATGACAACAACTATACCGACGGTGACTTCGTGATGGTCGAGAACTCGCTCGTGGCTGACTCTGTAGCCGCAGCCGGCCTCACCGAGGCTGCCACCTCGTACACCGAGGGTGACTTCCGCAAGGAGACCAAGACCGTCGACGGCGCAACCGTCGAATACCTCGTGCTGACCCCCGACGCCAAGGATGGCCTCGGCGCAGCTTCGACCACTCCCACCTATCTCGTAGTGAACGCCGACCAGTCGCTCACCCTCGTGAACGCCGACATCGAGCTCCCCGCAGTCCCCGCTCTCTACACCCTCACCGTGAAGTGAGCCCGCACCGCAGATAAATAAGACAAAAATAACACTCCACCGCCATACGGCCACACGACCGTATGGCGGTGGAGTGTTATTGTATGGTTTTCAGCGGGTGATTCAGCAAAATGCGATGGGATTTGGATTTTCTGTGGCAAATGTTTTGCGGTTTGGAGAATTTGATGTAATTTTGTCGCGGTTTTTCGGAGAGGTCTGACGCAGGGTGTCTGCGGGACCCGTGAGAGACCGAATATAATTATCAATCCATTATCTCTGTTCCAATCATCACCAAAGGAATGAAAGCCGTAGAAGTTATCGACGATCTGAAACGTCGTTTCCCCAACGAGCCGGAGTATATCCAGGCCGTGGACGAGGTGCTGACAACCATCGAGGATGTCTACAATGAGAATCCCGAGTTCGAGCGCTACAATCTCATCGAGCGTCTCTGTATCCCCGACCGCATCTTCTCGTTCCGCGTCTCGTGGGTCGACGACAAGGGTAAGGTCCACAACAACATGGGCTACCGTGTGCAGCACAACAATGCCATCGGCCCGTACAAGGGTGGTATCCGATTCCACTCGTCGGTCAACCTCTCGATCCTCAAATTCCTCGCTTTCGAGCAGACTTTCAAGAACTCGCTGACTACTCTCGCGATGGGTGGCGCCAAGGGTGGATCGGACTTCTCGCCCCGCGGGAAGAGCGACATGGAGGTGATGCGCTTCTGCCAGGCCTTCATCGCCGAGCTGTGGCGTCAGATAGGTCCCGACACCGACGTGCCCGCGGGCGACATCGGTGTGGGTGGCCGTGAGGTCGGCTATATGTTCGGCCAGTACAAGAAGATGGCCCGCGAGTTCACGGGTACATTCACCGGCAAGGGTCTCGAATTCGGTGGCTCGAAGATTCGCCCCGAGGCTACAGGATACGGTAATGTGTACTTCCTCCTCGAAATGCTGAAAACCCGCGGCCTCGACATCAAGGGTAAGAC
>CAMWXQ010000179.1 GCA_947178235.1 uncultured Muribaculaceae bacterium | reverse complement strand
CCCCGAGGGGGTGACGCTGATTTTGTTATAATTTAACAATTCGGGCGCGGCTCAGTAGCTGAACACCGTCCCCGTGCCCCCCTGCACAGGGGTGTGTACGGGGGCCGTGTCTGTGGCCGAGGCCTTGACCTCCTCCACGATGCGGCGGTCGCGCTTGTATGTCGGGTTGCGGTCCAGGATCTCGCATATCTCCTCGTTGTCGAGCTGGTTCATCCCCAGGATTATCGACGATGTGCGGTCCTTGGCCCCGGTGATTTCCTGCACCGCCTTCTGGCCATACTCGTCGGCCATGCGGCGGTCTATCGCCGTGGCCTCGTGCCCCTGTGCGGGCGCCGAGGTGCGCACATTGATGTTGGTCGCCGAGGGGTTCTGCGGTGCGGCGGGTGCGGGGGCCTTCGCGCCACCCTTTGCGCCACCCTTGGGCACGAGGTCAAAGTCGAATCCACCCTTCTTGCCCGAGGCGTCGTTGTCGTCGCGCAGCGTCACGTCGAATCCCGCGGCCAGGATGGTGATCTTCACCTTGTTCCCCAGACCCTCGTCGAAGCCCACGCCCCAGACCACATCCACCTCGTCGTTGAGCGAGGATATGAACTGCGTCAGCTCCTGTGTCTCGTTCATCTTGAAGGTGTCCTGCGCCTTCGGGTCAAAGAAGATGTTGAACAGCAGCTTCTTCGAGCCCAGGATGTCGCGGTTCTTCAAGAGGGGCGAGTTGAGTGCGTCGCGGATGGCCGCGCTCACGCGTCCCTCACCCTCGCCGTAGCCGGTCGAGATGATGGCCGCCCCGCCGTTGCGCAGGGTCGTGTCCACGTCGTTGAAGTCGAGGTTGATGAGGCCGTCGCTCGTGATGATCTCCGAGATCGACCGGGCCGCGATCGACAGGGTGTCGTCCGCCTTGCCGAAGGCGTTGATGAAGTCCAGGTCGCCGTAGATCTCGTTCAGACGCTCGTTGTTGATGACGAGCAGGGCGTCCACATACTTGGCCATCTCGTCGGCGCCGGCGATCGCCTTGGCGATCTTCACGCGCCCCTCGAAGAGGAAGGGTATCGTCACGATGCCGATCGTCAGCAGGCCGCGCTCCTTGGCCACCTGTGCCACGACGGGGCCCGCGCCTGTGCCGGTGCCGCCGCCCATGCCCGCGGTGATGAAGACCATCTTCGTGTCGTCGTCGAAGAGGCGGTTTATATCCTCGATCGCATCCTTGGCATACGCCTGGGCCACCTCGGGCTTGTTGCCCGCGCCGAGGCCGTCGCCGATCACGAGCTTCACCGGCACGGGCGAGTTGTTCAGACACTGGCGGTCCGAGTTGATGTTCACGAACGACACGTTTTTCAGGCCGCTGCGGTACATATGGTTGACGGCATTGTTGCCGCCGCCGCCCACGCCCACGGCCTTGATGATGATGGATTCGGGCTGCTCATCGCCCGAGGGGGTGATGTTGAAGTCCGAGGCGTCGTTCAGTCTCTCGTTGGGGATATATTGCTCCATTTCTTCTGTTTGCTCTTTCGATGTGTGGGGTTGGATGTTCGGGCTGTCGGGGCGCTGGTCATGTCTCTTGCCCATGTTGCGCCATGATCTGTTACTCATCGTCCGGATCCTCGTATATCGTGTTGGCTATCGCCCCGGCCACACGTTCGCGCAGCTTCTCGTACCATCCCTTCGTGCGGGGCTTGGTCTGTTCGGCGGCCGACGGCGGGGTCACCGCTGCGGGGCGGCTCCCGTCGGCGCGCACGGCGGGGTTCTGGGTGTGTCCGTATTGCTGGCCTGTCTCGACGGGGCGGTTGTTCCCCGCATAGGGATGCACATACTGGCCCCCCTGCGTCATGGGTTGTCCCTGGCGGCGTGCAGCCTCGGCCTGGCGCGCGGCCTCGGCCTGTCGGGCCATCTCAGCCTGGCGTGCGGCCTCGCTCTCGGCGCGGCGGCTCTCCTCGGCGCGGCGTGCCTCTTCGGCGGCTGCCGCGGCCTCCTCGGCTGCGCGGGCGGCTGCCTCCTCCTCGGCGCGGCGGCGCTCCTCCTCGCGCAGGATGTGCGCGGGCACCACGAGGCACTCATGTGCCCCCGCGGCCTTCGCCTCGGACATTATGGCGATGATGTCCACCGCGTCCGAGCTCTGGATGCGTCCGTCGAGGATGCGCACCTCGCTGTCGGCCACCCCGATGCGGACGTTCAGCCCCGTCATCTGTTGGAGGCGCTCGGTGAGACCCCCGAGGCGTGCCGCGCGTCCCACGACCACGATCCCCTTCGGGAGCTGCGACGGGGTCAGCCCGGCATACTTGATCTGCTCGACGACGTTGAGCAGTATCTCGATTGCACGCGACGACACATAGCAGTTGATGGCCGAGATCTCGGCCCCCTCCGATGTGCGGCCTCCACCCTTCTCCACGCCGGGACGGGCGTCGCCGTAGGCCAGTTTTATCTCCTCGGCCCTCTCTTCGAGGAAGTTGAGGGCCGTGATGTCACGCGTGATGTTGCGCCCGCCCATCGGTATGACGGCCAGGTGCACAAGGACGCCGCCCCTGTATATGGCCACCGTCGTGGTCTCCGCGCCGAAGTCCACGAGCATACACCCGAGCCTCTTCTCCTCGGCCGACAGGATGGTGTCCGCCACCGCGAGTGGGCGCACGAACAGTCCTTCGATTCTCAGCCCGAGGCGCTGCGAGATCACCTCCGTGAGGTTCTTGGCGAGCTGATTGCGGCAGCTCACGAGGCTCAGGCGTGCCGAGATCTGCTGGCAGTACATCCCGACGGGGCGGCTGGTCGCCGTGTTGTCCACGCGCAGCTCCTTCGGGAGCGCCTGCACCACGAAGCGGTCCGCCATCGGGCGGTTCAGCGCCTCCTCGGTGATGTCCTGGATGATGGCGCGGGTGATTTCGGTCTCCGAGGCGAACCTCCGCTCGATGTCCACGTTCTCGGCCATCAGCGAGCGTCCGCCGATGCTGAGGTAGACACCCTCGATGCGCTTGGGAGCCACGCGCTGTTCGAGGCGGTCGAGCACGCCGCGCACGGTCGAGGCGGTCTCCACGACGTTGCGTATGCATCCGTGGCGCACGATGTCCGAGCAGTGCTCCTCCTCGATCGCCTTGACGCTGAGGATGCCGTCGGCGGATACCGTGCCGATGGCTCCCTTTATTTTCGAACTCCCTATTTCGAGGGCTATGATAGACTTGTCTTCCATTATGTCGGGTTATGGGGTATGGGTGGGTGTTGGGTCTTTCTTGTCGGTTTTCGGCTTGGGGGCCGGGGTGTTGGCGCGCGTGGGCACCGGCTTCTCCGAGTTCGCCTTGCGCCCTTCGAGGCTCTGTCCGGGGGCAACGTTGTCCCCCGCGAGCATGGCGTCGATGCTCACGCTCTCGTCCTCGTCATACGAGCGCACGGGCATCTCGGGGGCCTTGCGGCTGCGCTTGGTCGCCACCACCTGCCCGCGCCATTTCAGCGAGAGTGTGTCGTACTTCTCCCACCCCTGTTCCGAGAGCACCTTCGAGTAGAAGGTTTTCAGATGCTTCATTTTGAGGGGCAGGTCCGAGAGGTCGCCGATGTTCACGACATGCTCGCGGATGGCGGGCACGAGGATGATGTCGTGGGGGCCCTGCACGTCGATCATCGTGATGTACTGGTTCCACACCGAGTCGGCGCTGATGAAGTCCACGAGCGGGAGCAGGCTCAGCGGGGTGAACGTCGTGTCCCCCTCCACGAAGCTTCCGCGGATGACGGGCACATTCTTGCGGAAACGTGCCCCCGCCTTCACGCGCTTGCCGTTGCGGTTGATGTAGTAGCTCGACTTCCCGTCGAAGACGCGGGCCACGGGCACGATCGGCTTCACCGTGATGCTCACCGTCCCGTCCGTCAGCGTCACCACCGACGCGTCTTCGAGCTTGTCCATGCCGAGGAGGCGGCGCCTCAGCGCCTGGGTGTTGATGGCCCCTGCGGGCAGGGTCGGCGCCTCGGTAGGCAGG
>CAMWXQ010000178.1 GCA_947178235.1 uncultured Muribaculaceae bacterium | reverse complement strand
CTCCGGGCGCCTCAGCGCCCGCTTCCCACCCCTGCCTTTTGCCATCGTGGGCGGGGCCTGTCCCGCCACCACAATAAAACCCCACCCTCCCACGTTCTCCCTATACAATGACACGGCGCAAATCCCACTCCATCCTCCTCACCCTCATGCTCCTGCTCCTCACTGCGGCGGGAGCCGCCCCCGTGCGCGCCGCCGGCCTCAACGACAAACTCCTCAACCGCCCCTACGCCGACCTGCGCCGCTGGCACCTCGGATTCTCCGTAGGCGTCCACACCCAGGACATATCCTTCACCCACAACGGCATGGTCACCCCCGAGGGCGAACAATGGTTCATGGACCAGCCCTCATTCTCGCCCGGCTTCTGCGTCAACGGCCTCATCGACTACCGCCTCAACCAGTACTTCAACCTCCGCTTCACACCCGGAATGTACTTCGGCAACCGCGACATCACCATGCGCGAGCTCAACACAGGCGCCGAGCTGCGCCAGAACCTCAAATCCGCATACGTCGTCCTCCCCGTCGACATCAAGTTCTCCGGATTCCGACTGCGCAACTCCCGCCCCTACCTCACCGCCGGCGTGATGCCCGCCTTCAACGTCACCACCAAGAAGGGGGACTACCTCCGCACCCGCCCAGGCGAATTCTTCCTCACCACAGGCTTCGGATGCGACTTCTACCTCCCCTACTTCAAGTTCATCCCCGAAGTCAAGTTCTGCTTCGGCCTCTCCGACATCCTCGTCCACGACCGTCCAGACCTCGAGGACGACACCGCCAAGCTCAAAATCCACCAGTCCCTCTCGAAGGCCATCTCACGCATGGTGGTCTTCACCTTCTACTTCGAATGAGAACCCTCCTCCGCCGCATACTCCCCCTCGTGCTGCTCATCGCCGCCTCCCCCCTGGCCCTCCGCGCCCAGGGGGACGCCCTGCTCACGAACTTCACGATGGTGCCGGTCTACTACAACCCCGCCGCCGCGGGCGACACCGACAACATACGCATCCGCGGAGGCGCACGCCTCCAATGGATAGGCATCCACGGCGCCCCGCAGACCTTCCTCGGAGCCGCCGACACCCCCTTCAGGTTCCTCGGCCGACGATGGGGCGCAGGCGTATCGATCCAGCAGGAGAGCATAGGCCTCTTCCGAAACCTCACCGCCGACGTCGAGCTCGGATACCGCTTCAAGGCCCTGGGCGGACAGTGGTCCGCCGCCGTACAGGTCGGCCTCTTCAACGAGCAGTTCAAGGGCTCCGACGTCGTCATCCCCGACGATGACGACTTCCACCAGAGCGCCGACGACGCCATCCCTCAGCGCGACCTCGGAGGCAATGCCCTCGATCTCGGCATAGGCGTCTACTACGTCCACCCGCGCTTCAAGGCAGGCCTCTCACTCCTGCACGCCAACAATCCCACCGTCACCTTCACCGACGACAACGACAATGCCTCATCCTCGGGCGGAGGAGCCTCGGACCTCAACAAAAAATTCAAGTTCACAGCCCCACGCGCCCTCTATTTCACCGCCGAGGGCAATATTCCGCTGAAAAATACGTTATTTGAGGTGATGCCCGCCGTATTGGTACGCTCCGACTTCTCCTCGTCGGTCGACGTCGCCGCCAACGTCCGCCTCCGCTACAACCGCCTCTTCTATGCCGGGGTCGGATACCGCCACACGGACGCCGTCTCGCTCCTGCTCGGAGCCGAGATCAAGGGGATTTTCCTCGCCTACGCATACGACTGGTCTTTCTCGGCCATATCGCGCGCATCATCCGGATCCCACGAGATCTTCGCGGGATACAACCTCAAACTGGACTTCTCCGAAAAAAACCGCAACAAGCACAAGAGCATCCGAATAATGTAACTTATGAAACACCTCTTCCACATACTCTTCTCCCTCTCCCTCCTGCTCTCGGCCGTGGCATGCGCCTCGGGCTCGCGCAGCTCCATGGGTGGCGAGGTCACCGGCGTCGGCTCCATGTCATGGGCCGAGCCCACCCCATACGGCATGGTGCTCGTGAACCGCGGTTCCATCAAGATGGGGCCCGCACAGGACGACTCGCTCTGGAATCTCCGCGCCAATCCCCGCGGCGTATCCGTCGACGCATTCTGGATGGACGAGACCGAGGTCACAAACTCGAAGTACAAACAGTTCGTCTTCTGGGTGCGCGACTCCATCATCCGCGAGCGCCTCGCCGACCCCCGCTTCGGCGGCAACGAGGAATTCCGCATCGAGGAGGACAAGGAGGGCAACCCCATAACACCCCGCCTCAACTGGTCCAAGCCCATACCCTGGCGCAACCCCAACGAGGACGAGCAGCGGGCCATCGAGAGCGTCTACCGCACCAACCCCATCACAGGCGTCCGCGAGCTCGACCCCGAACAGCTCAACTACCGCTACGAGGTCTACAACCACACCGAGGCCGCCAAGCGCCGCAACCGCCTCGACCCCTCGCGCCGTGACCTCAACACCGACAACGCACCCGCCGCACAGGCCCCCGTCATATCCAAGGACACCGCATACATCAACGAGGACGGCCGCATCGTCCGCGAGTCCATCACCCGCGCACTCTCAGGACCCTACGACTTCCTCAACACATATATCGTCAACGTCTACCCCGACACCACTGCCTGGGTCAACGACTTCGACAACGCCTACAACGAACCCTACGTCCGCCTCTACTTCTCGCACGGCGGATACGGCGAGTACCCCGTCGTCGGCGTCAGCTGGGAACAGGCCAACGCCTTCGCCAACTGGCGCACCGACTTCCTCCGCCGCTCGCTCGGCAAGGAGGGCGTCTACGTCGAACCCTTCCGCCTCCCCACCGAGGCCGAGTGGGAGTACGCCGCACGCGCCGGCAAGTCCGACAACATGTACCCCTGGGAGGGTGACCTCCCCCTCACCGAGGACCAGGGATGCTTCTACGCCAACTTCAAGCCCCAGGAGGGCAACTTCGTCCAGGACGGCCAGCTCATAACATCCCGCGTCGGCACATACTCTCCCAACGACTTCGGCCTCTACGACATGGCCGGCAACGTCAGCGAATGGACCTCCACCGCATTCAACGAGAGCGTCTCCAAACTCACCTCGGACCTCAACCCCGAATACCGCTACGACGCCGCACACGACGACCCATACAAGCTCAAACGCAAGATCGTCCGCGGAGGCTCATGGAAAGACGTCGCCCACAATGTCCGCTCAGACCTCCGCATGTGGGAGTATCAGAACGAGCAGCGCTCATACATCGGATTCCGCTGCGTCCGCACCCAGATCGGCTTCGCCAAGGGCAACAAACTCAAAAAGTAAACCCCTCTCTCTCCACTCCACCACCGTAAACCAATGACCAAAGAATCATTCCGCTCAAAATTCCAGACAATGATGACCTGGGAGGGCGGCCAGCGTCTCTTCAACGCCGCATACTCCATCGGCGCAGCCATCGTCATCTGGGGTGCCCTCTTCAAGATCCTTCACCTCCCCGGAGGCAACACCCTCCTCTGCATAGGCATGGGCACCGAGGTTCTCATGTTCATCCTCACCGCCTTCGACCGACCCCCGAAGGAATACCACTGGGAAGACGTATTCCCCGAGCTCGACGCACGCAACGCCGACGGCACCCCCGCGCCCCTCATGCGTGGCCAGGGTGGAGTGATCGTCTCCGGAGGCACCGGCGGCGGATCCGGCGAAATCATCGTCGGCGGCACCGCCGCGGGCGGCGCCGTAGCCCCCGCCATCCCCGGCCTCTCGCCCGCCCAGTCCGAGACCCTCACCACATCGCTCGAACGCATGTCCGCCGTCGCCGACCAGCTCTCACGCATGGCCGACATGGCCGAAGCCACCGAGCGATACCTCTCCCAGATGACCGCCATCGCCGACCAGATGGAACAGCTCCACACCACCACCCAGGCCCTCAACACCGTCTCAGCTACCCTCCTCGACTCCTACCGCGCCATCACCGAGAACTCCGCCTCCGTCACCGAGAACTCACGCGGCTACATCG
>CAMWXQ010000177.1 GCA_947178235.1 uncultured Muribaculaceae bacterium | reverse complement strand
TGCGGGCTACGCCCCGGAAGCTCCTTCAACATGAATATGAAACATTTCATTCTCAGCCTGCTGCTGGCCATCGCGGGATGCCTCGGGTCCAGGGCCGAATCATATTTCCAGTATCCCATCGTGCCCGACTCGATCGCGACGTTCCAGGGCCGGTGTGACTATCTGGCCGACCACTTCTTCGACTTCTGCGACCTCACACGCTCATTCTCGAACCGCCAGCGCATGGCCGAGGAGGTGAAGGTGTATCTGACGCTCATCTCCAACGCCACCCCCAAGAAGGGTGCCGAGGGGGCCAAGGCGCTGATGAAGAAGCTCGAAAAACAGCCCTCGGACCAACTCTTTGTGGCCGAGATAGCCGAAGGGTCACTATACGGCGACACGGCCCAGGTGTGGCTCGACCATGTATATCTCCCCTTCGCCGAGGCCATCGCATCCAACAAGCGCATCAACAAAGCCGAGAAGTCGCGCTACGCCCTCCAAGCCGAGCTGCTGCGCAACTCGATCACGGGCAAGCCTGTGGCCGACCTGCCCTATACCCGCCCCGACGGATCTAAGTCTCACCTGCTCGCCGACTCGGCCCAGGTAGTGGTGGTCTTCTTCAACGACCCCGATTGCAGCGACTGCTTCATGGCCCGCGTGAGGCTCAATGCCGACGTGTCGACCAATGAGCTCATCGCAGAGGGCAAGTTGAAGGTCGTTGCCATCTCTCTGGCCGACCCCGACGAGGAATGGAAGAAGTATGCCGCCGACCTGCCCGAGACGTGGACCGTGGGTGCGGCCCCCGACGCCGACATGGTCCTCGACCTGCGCGCCGGCACCCCCAACTTCTACATCCTCGACAGCCGCCACCGAATATGGTACAAGCACTTGGACATAAACCAGGTACTCGACGTAGCCCGACAGCTCAAAAAGCGCTGAATACTCCCCCTTAACCCTTACACAGAGAACAATATATGCTCTACTCCCCCGTGGCCGACTGGTTTCTCCGTCTCACCGGCTATACCTATTCAAATCTTGGGCGCCTCTTCATGCGCCTCTTTGTCGGCATAATGCTCTTGCAGTTCGGCATACGCCACATGGTCCACTACGAGGCCCTCGCGCCGGGGTTCCCCGCGGTGCTGGGGATGACCTCCCAGGGGTCGCTCGTGGTGATGATCATCATCGAGACGGTATGCTCGCTGCTCATCATGGTCGGATTCCTCACGCGCCTGTCCACCCTGCCCCCCATCGGGGCGATGTGCGTGGCCGAGTACTATATCCTCCACGACATGGTGCCCAACCTCCCCATCTACGGCCTCGACAGCACCGACCCGGGGTATCTGCCCATCATGTTCATCGGCATCTATATCTGGATGCTCATTTCGGGCCCGGGCAAGATCTCGATGGACTACTTCATATCGCTCTACATCATCAATCTCCGCGACCGCGACGAGGAGGAGGAACTCGAAGATGTCTGAGAAGATGGAGATCGCAGCACTCATATCCGGCGGCGTCGACAGCGCCGTGGCCGTGCACAGGCTCGTCGAGCAGGGACACAGGCCTCACCTATTCTACATACGCATCGGCATGGACGACGGACGCGGCGACTGCGCGGCCGAGGAGGACATCGAGATGTGTACGGTGATCGCACACCGCTACGGCCTCCCCTTCGACGTGGTCTCGCTCCACGAGGAATACTGGGAGTACGTCATGGAGTACGCGCTCGACACCGTCCGCCGCGGACTCACGCCCAACCCGGACGTGATGTGCAACCGCATCATCAAGTTCGGATTCTTCGACGAGAGGTGGGGCCACACCTTCGACCGCATCGCTACGGGGCACTATGCCACGACCATCGAGGAGGATGGACTCACGTGGCTCGGGACAGCCCCCGACCCCGTCAAGGACCAGACCGATTTCCTCTGCCGCATCACCTACCGCCAGCTCTCGCGCCTGATGTTCCCCATCGGCGACCTGCCCAAGGCCCGCGTGCGCGAGATAGCCGTCGAGGAGAATCTCCCGAACGCCTTCCGCAAGGACAGCCAGGGTATCTGCTTCCTGGGCAAGATAAACTACAACGACTTCCTGCGCCGTCACCTCGGCGAGGCTCCCGGGCCGATCATCGAGATCGAGACCGGTCGCAAGCTCGGCGAGCACCGCGGCGTGTGGTTCCACACCATCGGCCAGCGCAAGGGGCTCGGCCTCGGCGGCGGCCCGTGGTTCGTGGTCAAGAAGAATATACCCGACCGTGTGCTCTACGTCTCGCGCGGCTATGACACCGAGAAACAGTTCGGCCACACGCTGCACCTCGACGAGATGCAATGGCTCACCCGCGACCCGTGGCCCGGGGAGTGCCGCGGCGTGAAGGTCGAATTCAAGAACCGCCACACGCCCCAGTTCATGCCCGGGACGCTGACGCGCATAGCCGAGGGCGAATATGTAATCGAGACCCCCGAACAGGTCCAGGGGATAGCCCCAGGGCAGTTCGGCGTCATCTATACCCCCGACCGACGCATCTGTCTCGGCAGCGGCGTTATCACGGGCCGCAACGTCATGCTCTGAACCTCTCACCCCAACATCCAAATGATGGACAAAGATATGAATCCCGACAGTGACAACAGACAGGAGCGCCCCGACCGCGTGGCACTCCGCGTGATGGGCATCTCCTACAACCAGTTGCAGAGCGGCGTCTACGCACTGCTGCTGGCCGAGGTCGACGGCCCATACCGCATACCTGTGATGATAGGCCCCGCCGAGGCACAGTCGATAGCGATGCGCATCGAGGGGGTCATCCCCCCGCGCCCGTTGACCCACGACCTCTTCAAGAGCGTCTTCAAGGCCTTCGGGCTGAGGCTCACGGCGGTCGACATATACCGCTTCGAGGACGGCGTGTTCTACTCCGAACTCACGCTGACCGACGGCGAGCGCACCGTGAAGATAGACTCGCGCACATCGGACGCCATCGCCCTGGCCCTCCGCCTCGGCACCCCGGTCTACACGACCCCCGAGGTACTCGAACAGACCGGATTCGAGATGGAGGAGGTCGAGGCGGACGAGAATACCCGCGGGACAGGCGCACCCGACGCGCCCGAACGTGAGTCGCGCGACGTCCCACGCATCGAACAGTACACCATCGAGGAGCTCGAACGCACCCTCGGCGAGCTGATCGAGAAGGAGGACTACGAGGAGGCCGCCCGCGTCTCGGCCATCCTCGACCGCAAACGCAAGGAGAAACAATAACCCCCAAAATAGCCACCATAGCTAAAATAGCTATGATAGCTAAAATAGCTATCCCTCAACTTTCAACCCTCAACTTTCAACTTCCAAACTATACCATGCGAATCAAACCAATCCAAGTGCGTCTGGCGGCTCTCAGCTTCCTCGAATTTGCCGTATGGGGCGCCTACCTCATCTCGCTCGGCAACTTCCTGGGCAATGTAGGTCTCGCCACCCAGATCGGGTGGTTCTATGCCGTCCAGGGCATCGTATCGCTCATCATGCCCGCCATCGTGGGCATCGTCGCCGACCGTTGGGTCCAGGCCCAGAAGATGCTCTCGCTCTGCCACGTCCTGGCCGGAGCCTTCATGGGCGCGGCGGGTGTCTACTGTCTCACGACCTCGACCGTCGAGTTCGCGCCGCTCTTCACGCTCTACACCATGTCGGTGGCCTTCTTCATGCCGACCATCGGCCTCGCCAACTCCGTAGCCTTCAACGCCCTCACCCGCGAGGGGCTCGATACCATCACCCACTTCCCCCCGATCCGCGTGTTCGGCACGGTGGGCTTCATCTGCTCGATGTTGTTCGTGAACTTCACCCAGTTCCAGACCAATGCCTTGCAGCTCATCACCTCGGCTGTGCTGAGCTTCTGTCTCGCGGTCTACTCGCTCTCGATGCCACAGTGCCCCGTCAACAGCTCGAAGGGTGGCTCGCTCGCCGACTCGCTCGGCCTCAGCGCCTTCAAGCTCTTCAAGCAGCGCAGGATGGCCATCTTCTTCCTTTTCAGTATGCTCC
>CAMWXQ010000176.1 GCA_947178235.1 uncultured Muribaculaceae bacterium | reverse complement strand
CGAAGGGCTCCCCGAGGATGTAATCCACATCACCGACTCCGCTCCACTCGCCGAGGTGATGGAGAAACTCTACTCGGAATACGGAATCACCTCGCTGCTCGTCGAGGGGGGAGCCGAGGTGCTCGGCAGCTTCATCCGCGACGGCCTCTATGCCCGCATCCGTGTCGAGAAGTCGGCCCGCGACATCCACGGCAAGGTCAAAGCCCCGCTCCTCCCGTCGGGGCTGACGGTCGAGACATCAGTGACAACCGACGGGAACACCGTCACAACCTACCGCAAGGCATGACCATCCGCAACGCAACACCCGAAGATGCGCGGCTCATAGGCCGCTCGGTCACCATGGCCATCGGCGATGAGATAGCCGACGCCCTCGCCGGTCCCGAACACACCCGCGAGGATGTGGTCGACCTCTTCGCCTCGCTCGCCGCGAGACCCGATACCCAGTACAGCTACCGCAACACCCTCGTCTGTGTCGATGACGACGGGACGCCATGTGGCGTGGCGGTCGCCTACGACGGCGCTGGTCTCCACGAGATGCGCACCCACTTCTTCCGCGCCGTCCGCGAACGTCTCGGACGCGACATGGAGGCGATGGAGGACGAGTGCACGGCGGATGAGGTCTATCTCGACACCCTCGCCGTCCTCCCCGAATACCGCGGACGCGGATACGCCCTCGCACTCATCGAGGCCACGGCAGATCGGGCACGCACCACAGGCAAACCGCTCGGCCTGCTCGTCGAAAAGGAGAATCACCCCGCCAAGGCCCTCTATGCCAAGGCCGGCTTCCGCTTCTTCGACGAGCGCCCCTTCGCCTTCGTCCTCATGGACCATCTTCGGATGAGATAACAGAGTATGCTTATGGCAATTACAACACGAACGGCTTAGTTCGTTAAGGCTAACATATTCGATTGAACTGCTGGACCATTGTGGGCTGCATATCACTTGTGACGGAACAAGGCATAGGCTTGATGGTCTGGCCTATTGTTTCAGCCACGACTTCACGGCGCTGAGCCTCTGCTTCACGGCGTTCCTTGCGACGGCGCGCGGCTTCGCGAGCCTTTTCAGATCGCTCGGCAGCGCGGTCTATTACCTTTTTGAACTTACGGAAAGGCATATAGAGACTGTCCCCCGAACGGGGATAGTTGAGAGGTGAGCTGAGATACCATCTCACTGCATAGAGGAATTTCATACCCTCTTCGGGAGGCCAAGTGACAACCTCGTCGAGCGCGGCATTGATGACCTCGATGTAGACCTTGCGCGACACCCGCAGCTTAGGCTCCTTGAATTCATTGGTGTTTTTCTTGTTATCCATTTCAGTAGGTGTTAATTTTGAAATCTGTTGCAAAATTAACACCTCAACACCCCCCGAATAGTGCGATAATGCATACTTGTCAAGAAAATTTTTTTAGATTACCATCACGATTGTAGGGACATGCCTCCGGCATGTCGACGTATCAATTTGATAATCATGGCCGAAGGCCATAGATGCCTCGAAGAGGCACAACATCAGAAGCCCCAATGTGGCCGTAGCTCCGCGAAGGCCTCATTGGGGTAAAACGCCGCCACAAATCAACAACCTCGTGGAGGTTGAACAGCGCCGACGTAGACGTTGTACAACCTCTGCGAGGTTGGATGCGACATAGGTTTGAATATCCCCAGGGAGGTCTCCACTTCGTTCTGACCACCCTGGGGTTTCGGATGTCGTGCCCCCGCAGGGGCACCTATGGCCTTCGGCCATTCAATTCATTGTATTTCAGAACTCCGAAGAGAAGTGGAATCGGATTTTGGGGAAGTCGTTCTGGGCCATTTGGAGGACGTAGGGGGAGTCGGCGAGGAATACGTCGCGGCCATCGCGGTCTGTGGCCATGAACTGGTGCTTGCGCTTCTTGAATGCGGCGAGGGCTTCGGGATCGTCGCTCTCTATCCAGCAGGCTTTGTATAGCGAGACGGGCTCCCAACGGCACTTGGCACCATACTCATGTTCGAGACGATACTGTATGACTTCGAACTGGAGCTGACCGACGGTGCCGATGATCTTGCGGCCATTGAACTGGTTGGTGAAGAGCTGCGCTACACCCTCGTCCATGAGCTGCTGCACACCCTTGTCGAGCTGCTTGGCCTTCATGGGGTCGGCGTTCTCGATGTACTTGAACATCTCGGGCGAGAAGCTCGGAAGCCCCTTGTAGTGAAGCAGTTCGCCAGAGGTGAGTGTGTCGCCGATCTTGAAATTGCCTGTATCGGGAATACCGACGATGTCGCCCGGATAAGCCTCGTCGACGATGTTCTTCTTCTGTGCCATGAATGCCGTCGGGGCGGCGAATTTGAGCATCTTGTTCGAGCGGATATGTCGGTAGGGCTCGTTGCGGAGGAATGTACCCGAGCAGATCTTCACGAACGCGATGCACGAGCGGTGGTTGGGGTCCATGTTGGCGTGGATCTTGAACACGAAGCCGCTGAAACCCTCCTCGTCGGGATTGACCTTGCGCTCCTCGGCCTCGATGGGTCGGGGCGAGGGGGCAATCTGCACGAAGCAGTCCAATAGCTCCTTGACGCCGAAGGTGTTGAGGGCCGAGCCGAAGAATACGGGAGCAACCGAGCCCGAGAGATATTCTTCCTTATCGAACTCGGGATATACGCCGTCGATGAGTTCGAGATCCTCGCGGAGTTTGGCGGCATCCTCCTCGCCGACAGCCTCGTCGATGCGCGGGTCGTCGAGCGAGTCGATCTCCACGCGCTCGCTCACCCTCTGCTTGTCGGGGGTGAAGAGGTCGAGCGAGTGCTCGTAAATATTGTAGACCCCCTTGAAGCGCTCGCCGATGTTGATGGGCCACGAGAGGGGGCGGACCTTGATGTGGAGTTCGCTCTCCAACTCGTCGAGGATGTCGAACGGGTCACGTCCCTCGCGGTCGAGCTTGTTGACAAAGACAATCACCGGGGTATTGCGCATACGGCAGACCTCCATGAGCTTGCGTGTCTGCCGCTCGACACCCTTGGCGACGTCGACGACGATGATGACCGAGTCGACGGCGGTGAGTGTACGGTATGTGTCCTCGGCAAAGTCCTGGTGACCGGGGGTGTCGAGGATGTTGACCTTATAGTCGCCATAGTCGAAGCCCATGACCGAGGTAGCCACGGAGATTCCGCGCTGTTTCTCGATCTCCATCCAGTCGGATGTCGCGGTCTTCTTGATCTTGTTCGATTTCACGGCTCCGGCCACATGGATTGCGCCACCGAAAAGGAGGAGCTTCTCGGTCAATGTGGTCTTGCCGGCGTCGGGATGGGATATGATGGCAAAGGTGCGTCTGCGCGCGATTTCTTCTTTGAGGGTCATGGTTGTTGGCACTTTTGGGGTGCAAAGGTACGAATTTTTGCTCAGAAAGTCAATCGATGATCCGATATTTGGACAGTGCAGCGGCGCCGGAGGCGAGATTGAAGTGCCACCACTCGGTGCGGATGGTCGAGAAACCCGCCTCGCGCATCACGCGGCGCAGCAGCAGGCGGTTCTGACGCTCGTTCTCGGACATCACACCGCGGCTCACCAGATCCTCCTCGCGGTCGATGTTGGCCTCGACTCCGAGGTGGTCGACAGGGGTGCCCATCGGGAGCTCGCGCCCCTCGGCATCGGCGAGGGTGATGTCGACGGCGAGGCCGTAGTTATGCATCCCCCTACCCTTCGCGGGATTGGCGACATATCGGGCCTTCGGTGTCCCCGCGACGGCGGCGAACATCCGCCTCTGAATCGCCAGGGGGCGCGCGGCATCCTTCACAAGCAGGCGTGTACCCGGGGCGACACGCGACAGAATCCCGACGGCACGGCCCAGGGCGCGGGCAGCGTCGGGGTGGAGCCATGCGCGGTTCATGAGGTCGGGGGTATAGAGAAGCTGACCCGTGAAGTTGTCGTCGCGGGCATACATGAGGCTGACGCTGATGTCGGGGGATATGGTGGAGACAGCCACATAGCCGTCGGCGGCGAGACGCGCGTCGAGCGCGCCCGGCTCTGCGGCGA
>CAMWXQ010000175.1 GCA_947178235.1 uncultured Muribaculaceae bacterium | reverse complement strand
CCGTAGAGCCCCTCGATGCGGGTGTTGCCGAGGAAGACTTGTCCGTAGCGCGAGAGTTCGAAGTTGATCGCCTCGGTCAGCACCTCGTCGCTCCCCGCGTCGACGGTGGTGACGATCGGATAGCGGTTGGGGGGCGGGGTGTTGATGGCCGAGAGGTCGCGCGCGCCCATCAGAGAGAATTGGAGTGTACGCGGGATGGGTGTGGCGCTCATGGTGAGTGTGTCGACGTTGACCTTCATCTGTTTCAGCTTCTCCTTGACGGCCACGCCGAACTTCTGCTCCTCGTCGACGACGAGCAGGCCGAGGTCCTTGAACTTCACATCCTTCCCGATGATCTTGTGCGTCCCGATGAGGATGTCTATCTTGCCGTCGGCGAGGTCGGCGAGTATCGCCTTGACCTGTTTGGCCGTGCGGGCGCGCGAGAGATATTCGACCCTCACGGGGAACTCTTTGAGACGCTTCGTGAAGGTCTGATAGTGCTGATAGGCGAGTACGGTCGTGGGCACGAGCACGGCGACCTGCTTGCCGTCGGTCGCGGCCTTGAACGCCGCACGCACCGCAATCTCGGTCTTGCCGAAGCCGACGTCGCCACAGATGAGGCGGTCCATCGGCTTGTCGCTCTCCATGTCTGCCTTCACGGCCTTGGTGGCCGAGAGTTGGTCGGGAGTGTCCTCGTAGATGAATGAGGCTTCGAGCTCGTGTTGGAGATAGCTGTCGGGGGTGAAGGCAAAGCCCTTCTGCTCGCGCCGCGCCGCATAGAGTCGGATGAGGTCGCGGGCAATATCTTTCAGTTTGCTCTTCGTTCGCGCGTTCAGCCGGTTCCATGCACCGGTGCCGAGCTTGTTGACCTTCGGGGGCACACCCTCCTTGCCGCGGTACTTGGCGAGCTTGTGCAGCGAGTGGATCGATACAAAGATGATGTCGTCGTTGGCGTACACGAGTTTGATCATCTCCTGGGTGCGCCCGTTCACGTCCGTGCGCAGCAGGCCCGCGAAGCGTCCGACGCCGTGGTCGACGTGGACGATGTAGTCGCCCGGCTCGATGGCCGAGAGCTCTTTGAGCGACATCGCCATCGAACCCGAGCGGGCGCGGTCGCTTTTGAGGGTATATTTATGGAATCGGTCGAAGATCTGGTGGTCGGTGAAGATGCAGAGCTTGCGGGCATGGTCGACAAACCCCTCGTGGAGCGTCGGCATCACGGGGGTGAAGGCAATCGTGTCCCCGCGGTCCTCGAAGATCGCACGCAGGCGCTCGATCTGCTTGGGGCTGTCCGAGAGGATGTCTATGCCGTATCCGTCGGCGAGGAAGGTGGTGAACGAGGAGGCGATGAGCTCGAAGTTCTTGTGGTAGACGATCTGTGGCGTGCAGCCGAAGTCGAGCGCCTCTCCCCCACCCTCGGGGGCGCGTGCGGCGGTGTAGCGCAACTGCTTGAACTCGGCGAGCTTCACGGCGAACTGCTCGGGGTCGACGACATGCTTCATGGCATCCTTGTCCCCCTCGCCCGCGAGGAGGGCGCTGGTCGAGAAGTCAGCCCCCGCGATGGCGCGGATGCGCCCGAGGGTATATCCCGCATCGTGGACGGCGATGAGCGTCGACGGGTCCACGAAGTCGAGCAGGCTCTCGCCCTCGGCCTCGCCGGCGATGCCCGACGTTATGGCCACGCTCGCGAGCTTGCGCTCGGAGAGCTGGGTCTCGATGTTGAAGAGGCGTATCGAATCGATCTCGTCGCCGAAAAAGTCGACGCGCAGCGGGAGCTCGTTGCTGTACCCGAAGATGTCGATTATGGAGCCGCGCAGCGCAAACTGTCCCGGCTCATATACATAGTCGGTCTGTGCGAAACCATTCTCGCGCAACCACCGTGCCGTGGCGGTCATGTCGCGCTTCTCGCCTGTGGCGAGGGTGATGGTGTGGGTGTCGATCTCCTTGCGCGAGGCCACGCGCTCGGCCAGGGCCTCGGGACAGGTGACGACATACTGCGGGGCCCCGCTCCCGGCGGCGTGCCAGCGGTTGAGGGCCTCGGTGCGCAGAATCTGAGAGGGGGGGTCGACCTGCCCGTACTTGATCTCGCGCTTGTACCCCGAGGGGAACATCAGCACCCGATCCTCGCCGAGGATGCGCGAGAGGTCGTGGTACAGGTAGCCCGCATCGTCGGGAGTATCGGCGATGACGAGCGTGGGCACCTTGCGCGGGGGCATGGCGGCGAACAACAGGGCCGGCGACGAGCCGGCGAGGCCGTAGACCTCGGAGGTCTTGCGGCGCAGGGCCTTCTTCAACTCCTCGCCCCTCTCGCCCGCGAGGAATCCCGCGGCGAGTGACGCAAGTGTAACAGGCCCCTTATCAGCAGTCTTGCTCACTTCTTGGCAGTGGTTTTCTTGTGCAGTATCTCGCCGTAGCGGGGAGTGGTGAGGACGGTGAGGGCCGAGTCGACGGCGCGATCGCCGCGCAGCGAGTTCTCGACCTCGCCGGCGTTGTAGTAGTAGCGCGAGACTATCTCGCCGCCGAGGTAGCGCGAGATGTCGGCGCGGTTCTGGTCGAGGTCGTGGCCGAGGTCATGGCGGAGCAGCCCCGCGAGGATGTCGAACTGACGGCGGGTAGAATCGTTCATGTACCCCTCGGCCTCGGCGAGCTTGCGCAGCTGGTCGACGGCGGTCTCGCAGACCTTGTCGTACTGGAAACGCGACGGGTCGATGAACTCCTTGAACTCATTATATATGGTGTCGGTCACCTCGAACTCCGAGGGGGCGGGGATGGAGGCGTGGGTGGCGGCATACTTTGTGGCGAAGTCGTAGGCCCAGTTATCGCGCACGACGTTGTAGACTATGCGGTTGATTTCGGGATACTCGATGTTGATGTCGGGGGTGATGCCGCCGCCGTCACGCACCTCGCGGCCTCCGGCTGTGTGGAACACCGATGTCAGCGAGTCGGGGATTCGGGCCACGGAGCCGTCGGGATTGCGGCGCGAGTAGTCGATGGCCTGGATGAGACGCCCCGAGGGGATGTAATACTTGGCTACGGTGACTTTGAGCAGTCCGTCGTAGGGGAGCTGGCGAGTGCTCTGCACGAGACCCTTGCCGAACGAGCGGTTGCCGAGCACCACGGCGCGGTCGAGGTCTTGGAGTGCGCCCGTCACGATCTCGCTCGCCGAGGCCGAGCCGCCGTCGATGAGGACGGCCATCGGGATCTCGGTGTCTATGGGGGTTACGGAGGTCTTGTAGACCTTCTCGTTCAGCACTCCCTTGCCGCGGGTGTTGAGGACGGTGGTGCCTTTGGGCAGGTAGAGGCCGAGGATCTGCACGGCGCTCTCGACCAGTCCGCCGCCATTCCCGCGCAGGTCGAGGATCAGTCCCTTGGCACCCTTCTCCTTCAAGGCCACGGTTGCATCCTTGACCTCGGGAAAGCTCTTCTCCGAGAAGGTGTTGAGGCATATGTACCCTATGTCACCGGGGAGCATACCCCAGTAGGGCACGGAGGGAATCTGTATCTTTGCGCGGCGGATGTCGAAGCTCAGTATCGAGTCCGAGACATAGGGACGCTTTACGGTGACCTTGACGTTGGTTCCGCTCTGCCCTTTGAGGCGCTCGCTCACCTTCGAGTGGGGCCATGTCAGCGCCGAGTCGCCGTCGATGGTGAGGATGAGGTCACCGGCGCGGATGCCCGCGAGCTGGGCGGGCGAGCCCTCGTACGGCTCCTCGAAGATGACCCCCTTGGGGGTCTGCTGGATCAGCGAGCCGATACCGCCGTACTCACCCGAGGTCATTGTGCGGAACTGCTCCTGGTCCTTGGCGGGGATATACTCGGTGTACGGGTCGACATCGTCGAGCATGGCGTTGATGGCGGTCTGTATGCTCTTCTCGGCATCGATCGAGTCGACGTAGAAGGTCTGCAATTCCTTGTATATCGTATTGAATATGTCGAGGTTGCGCGAGATGTCGGTCTTGCGGCTGCGGGTGGCGGCAGAAGAGAGCAGAGAAACGGCGACCAGGACGGCGGCGAATAGGGTGAGTTTCTTCATTTTCAGTGTCGTAGGT
>CAMWXQ010000174.1 GCA_947178235.1 uncultured Muribaculaceae bacterium | reverse complement strand
GCCGTAATCTCACATCTGCTCCCGACTTCGACGAGCCCCTGCTCGCATGGCGCTACCTCACCACCGCCATATTCGGCGAGAAAGTGACCCGGGTGCCCGCCAAACTGTTCTCAGGCTCAACAATGCTCTCGAACATAGACTTCTCCGCCTCCAATATAGAAACTATCGGGGCAGAAGCGTTCAACAGCACGACACGTCTTGCCAACGTGACACTCCCCTCTACCCTGCGCACTATCGGCAACAGGGCGTTCAGCGGAGCAGGTCTCAAATCATTGGAACTCAACGACGGCCTCGAACAGGTCTGCGACAGCGCTTTCTACAATTGCGGCAAGCTTGTGTCGATCACAATACCCGAATCGCTCAAAACCGTAGGTAATGGCGCCTTCTATGCAGGAGCATCCGCAGCAAAGATCAACATTGCATCTACCGATAAAAAATTTGATCTGATCGATGATTACGCATTCGTCGGACAGGAATTCCTTGACGCAGTGACAATCTCGGCTGATCGTATCGGTAAGAACGCTTTTGAGAACGCCAATTTCAATTCTTCTGCCTATATCAAGGCCGATCGCGCAGAAAATAATGCGTTCAAGGGCTCTAAGTTTGACAAGGCAGATTTCCGAATTCGCGTACTCGGAGACAGCGCGTTCGCTTCGAGCAATATCCCGGACCTCCATATTGCCACAGATTCTGTCGCAGGCAACCCATTCATAGATGCGACTTTGGCCAAGGCCGACATAGAGGTAGCAAAATATATCCAGAGTGTGGATTTCTGCAAAGGCCAGCAGTTCAATTCGCTCACTGTGAAAGCTTATTCTCTTCGTGGTTTCAATTCATGTAAAGCCGACACGGTAAGCATCGAAGCTGAAAAATGCTATCAGTCAACCACCGATTATTTCAGTGGACTTCAACCTTTATCAAATGAATATGTTGATGTCGAGATCCAAACTGCTGGTGAACTCAGTGGTTTCAAAGGCGCAACAAAGATTGGTGTAATCAAAATTGGTGGAATTGCTACCGCTTTTCTCAATGGAGCTCGGGCGAGAAAGGCATGTTACGATTTGCCAATTATCAATAAAGGCATCCACTGTGATTCACTCGAATTAGGCGATAACGTCACAAAGATATATGACTCAGCTTTCAAATCCTATGAAGTAAGCTCGATTAAATTTGGTACGGGTCTCCTTTCGATTGGGCAATATGCATTCTATAATCATAAATGCACATCCATTGAGTTCCCGTATGTTGAAGGGGCCGAACCTATGCTGAATATTTCTAGCTATGCGTTTCAAATAAACATTGATAATGGGAACAAAACGCCTGCCTCGACATCACCATACAGCAGAGTCATTAAACTTGGCAACTTGGTTAAGTCCGTAGGTGAGAGTAGTTTTGCAAACAGTTCTTACTATTATTATTACGGCAACAATTATGTATATTACCCAGTAGACACCTTGGATCTCGGACAAGTCAAAACGATTGGTAAAGATGCCTTTATTTATCCATCGAAAGTCGTAGTTCCCGGATCTGTTGTCAAAATGGAGGACTGCACCCCTAAAAAAATTAACCAGATTAAAGCCCTGACATTCGAATATGGTCCGGATGAAATTGACTTCAAGCTGACTTTATCGAATAAACTTGATTCGCTCTACGTTGCCCACTCATTCAAGTCTGCTCAAAAAATCAATGCCGCCCGAGTTATCCTCGGCGACAATCCCGACGAGCAGTTTGACTTCAAGTACTCGGGTACAGCAGGCAGCATCTCGGTCGGTAGCTCGACAAGAAGCATGACCTTCTCGGGCGCATCAGTCGGAAATACCGAACTGCATATCCCTGCCTCGGTGACAAAGATGGAGGGTACCCTCACGCTCCCCGCCATGACCCGCCTCTCCTTGGCCGACGCCGGTGCAGACAGCACCCTCGATATGTCCGCACTCACCCTCACCGCCCCCGAGGCCACATATCTCTACCAGGGACGCAACCTCGCCGTAGGAGAGAATCCTGTCGGCAAGCTGACATCGTGGAAAGAGGTAGTCTTCGGCGACGAGGTGACCGCCATCGCTCCGTATAGCTTCAAGGGCTGCGCCGATCTCACCACCGCCGTGCTACCGCCATCCATCAAGTCCATCGGCAAGGAGGCATTCCGCGACTGCGCAAGCCTCACCACCGTCGAATTCCCCGAGAGCCTCACCGATGTCCAGCAGGACGCTTACTTCGGCTGTGACGGCGTCGAGAAGGTCGTTGCCCGTGGCATGATGCCCGCCGACGGCGACTTCGCATTCGCCGAGGACTTCATGGAGCGCGTCCCCCTCTATGTCCCCGAGGAGGCTTTCGACGAGTACTTCTATCACCCCAACTTCACATACTTCTTCGACTACGACCACCTGCTGACCCTCGCGGACGGCGGAATCATCAAGGATATCGAGGCCGAACCGAATCCCGACGCCGAACCAGTAGACGAGTTCAAGCCCGGTGACACCCACCACCTCCCCTCGCTCTGGAAAATCATCAAGTATATCTACAAGCGCGTCACAGGTCAGAATGCCCCGATGCGCGCCGTAGTGGATGAGAACGGCGAAGCTGCGGACATCCGCTTGGCATGGGTATCCTCCAATCCAGACATCGCCTCGGTCGACGCCGAGGGCTATGTAACCATCCACAAGGACGCCCCCGTCGAGATCACAGCCTACGCCACCGACGGCTCGGGTAAGAAAGTATCCTTCGTCCTCAACGAAGAAGTCCTCCGAGGCGACGCCAACGGGGATAAGGTTGTCAATGGCCTCGATGTCAATGCAATCATAGATGGAATCGTTGACTCCGAAGGACACACCCTCAAACTCAAAGTAGCGGACATCAACATGGACGGCGAAATCAATGGTCTCGATGTCAATGCTCTTATCGAAAAAATCGTAAACACAAATAACAGCGAAAACGAATGAGACTGAAAAATCTCCTTGCAGTCCTTGGACTGCTCTTCGTGGTGGCTTTTGCGCCCCAACGCGCCGCTGCCAACGACCCCACAAACTACATGTACCTCTCCCCCGACGAGATTCAACTCAACGAGGATGGCGTCGGCACAGTGACAGTGTGGGTCAACACCTACATCACAAACTACAATTCCATCATGATGGACTTGTACCTCCCCGAAGGGTTCACGGTTGAGAAGAACAACCGAGGCAAGTATAAATTCACATGGAATCCCGATGTCGTGGAGGACCACAGCTTCACCACAGGCGAGCATGACGGCTTTATCCGTATGTTTGCTGCCTCAATGAGCGCATCGTACATCCTTCCCGGTGACAACTGGCTCTTCAAGTTCAACATTCAGGCTCCCGAGGGTTATACCGGGCAGGGAGTTTTGGCATTCAAGAACATCGAGTTCTATGCCGGCACAACCGACACCCACAAGTTCGATGAGATCGAAGCCCCCATCTACTCCCACGACTACGACCCCACCACCGGCCTCGACGAAGTCATCGGCAATGTCGAAGATAGCACTGAGGTAATCTACAACCTCCAAGGCATCCGCGTGACACGCCCCCTCGCCCCCGGCATATACATCGTCAACGGCATCAAGACACTCGTGAAATAATCCACAAAAACACACATCCAAGAGGCTGCGTCAAAATAGGCGCAGCCTCTTTGCTTTTCATACCCCTAAGCCAATGGCCTCCGGCCATAGATGCCCCCGCAGGGGCACAACATCCGAAACCCCAGTGTGGCCGCAGCCATGCGGAGGCCTCACTGGGGCCTCCCTCACCAACTCAAACACTCTACCTCGTGGAGGTAGTACCACACAGACGCATCACCCTCCAAATTTTGCTTTTCGCCACGGCGCGATATAGACCAAATACAGGTCAGTTTCACCGAAAACAACACTCACACTGCATTTTTTTGGCTAAACATTTGCACAGAATCAAAATCTCCCTTAACTTTGCACTCGCAAAACGGAACTAACCGATGCACCTCTAAAACCTTGGTGTGGTAGTTCAGCTGGTTAGAATACCTGCCTGTCACGCAGGGGGTCGCG
>CAMWXQ010000173.1 GCA_947178235.1 uncultured Muribaculaceae bacterium | reverse complement strand
CCGATCATGCCAGTCGCGCCGCCGACGAGGGCGATGGGCTTGTGGCCCGAGCGCTGGAAGTGTTTCAGCATCATCACGCCTACGAGGTGGCCGATGTGGAGCGAGTCAGCGGTGGGGTCGATGCCGAGGTATGCGACGGTCATCTCCTTTTTGAGCTGCTCATCTGTGCCGGGCATCATCTGGTGGATCATGCCGCGCCACGAAAGTTCTTCGATAAAGTCCATGTCTTATGTCTTGTGTCTTTGATTGTCGATTGGGTTTATTTTCCCTTGCCGCCGTCTATGGTCACGATCGAGCCGTCGGGGCGGTGGGTGAGGGGTGTCACGCGCGAGCTGCGGAGCGACGAGACGCCGCCCGAGGGGGCGCTGTCGTGGAAGAAGAGGTACCATTGCCCGTCCTTCTCCATGATGGCCTGGTGGGTTGTCCATCCCACGACGGGGGTGAGGACCTCGCCGCCATAGGTGAATGGGCCGTAGGGCGAGTCGCCGACAGCGTAGCAGATGAGGTGGCTGCCGCCAGTGGAGTAGGTCAGATAGTACTTGTCGCCGTACTTGTGTACCCAGGGGGCCTCGAAGTAGCGGTGCGGATCACCTTCGAGCAGGCGGTTGCCATCCTTGTCGAGTATGAGGGCGGGACGGGGAGCTTCGGCAAGCTGCATCATGTCGGGTGTGAGCTTGGCTACGCGGGGGCAGAAGGCCGTATCTCCATTGACGGGGCGCGGGGCGCACTCGCGCAGGATATTGTCGTCGTCATAACGCTGGTTCTGACCGCCGTTCAAGCCGCCGAAGTAGAGGTAGTAGTCATCCCCGTCCGTCAGCACGGCGGGATCGATGCTGTATGTCCCGCGTATCGGGTCGGGATTGGCCTTGAAAGGTCCTTCGGGCTTGTCGGCAACGGCCACGCCGATGCGGAAGAGGCCGTTCAGGTCGCGTGCCGAGAAGTAGAGATAGTATTTGCCATCCTTCTCGGCCACGTCGGTGGCCCACATCTGCTTGGCAACCCAGGGCACATTCTCGATTGAGAGAGCCACGCCGTGGTCGGTCACCTCGCCTGTCATCGGGTCGCCGTCGATCGAGAAGACGTGATAGTCCCTCATGTCGTAGTGGGCACCGTCGGTGTGATCGGTAACTGGCGAAGCCCAGTCGTGTGAGGTATATACATAAGTCTTGCCGTTGAACACGTGGGCTGCGGGATCGGCGTTGTAGTCCGCCGGCCACAGATAGCGGGCCTCCTGTCGTACAGGCTCCTCCGCCCCCGCAGCCAAAGCGGCGAGCATCGCAGTTCCCACGAGCGTAGCGGCTAAAATATCGTGTCGCATGGTTTCCTGTTTTATTATCGGTCGATTTTTTATTATTGCTCTGCTGATTAGAGTTTCAGCCAGTCTTTCACATTTTTCTTGTCTTTTTTGAGATGGGCGCTCATGAGGCTGAACGATGAGTTGCCCTGCCACAGAAGTCGGTCGCACATGGACAATACCCACATATCGGCGAGAGCCTCGCGGAACATCTTTTCCTTGATCTCACCATTGTCGCATTGTTGCAGTGCCCAGTGGTGCAGTCCGTGTCCTGAGGGATCATCGGGCATGAACTTTGGGTACTGGACCACACGCCCGGGATAAGCTGCTTCGAATTCGGCCACGACCTCGGGGTTGTCAGACGACAGGAACACCTTTCGCTTGTCGGATTCGCCGAGCCATTCTGTGATATGGCGGTGCAACTTATCCCTCGACTTGGAGGTCGTCTTGTCAGTGGCGCGGACATGGACGCCTATGCCTTTGTCGCCGAGGTCGTGCTTGGCTGCGAATTCCTTAAACTCTTTGAGTAGAGGTTCGCGCAGTCTGACGATGTCGAAAATACGTTCGCTCTTGACCCATGGGCGGAAGTCGGCGTAGATGACTATCTCGCTGTCGATGTTGCGCGGGAGAACAGACCCGATTACGAAGCCTCGGCCATTGCGTACATTGGCGAGCGACTTGCGCCACCCGTCGTGGGTGTCGGGCAGGGGTTGCCATGTCTGCAATCCGAAGAACGCCGACGCCGTGCCGCGCGTCACCAGCGAGAGCGGCACCCTATAAAGAGGATTGCGTCCGAGTGGAGAGCTCACGCAGTCGTATGTTGCATAGATGTTGGCCATGAGGGCCTCGGGTGTCAATGTCGCAGGGTACGATGATGCACCCTCTGCAAGCCTTTTGGCTACGGCTGCGAGGTTCTCCTCAGAGGTGACGCCGTCGAGTGCAAAATATTTGTAGAAGACATTCTCGCCGACAGGTCCGAACATACCGTCGCTCCAATCTACATGCAGGCTGCGTCCGGTGGCCCGGGCGTAGTCGGCGGCAGCGAGGAGTGTGATGAGGCGGTTGCCGAGGCCTGCGAGCCCCTTGACCACGAGGTATTTCGTTCGGTTCATTTCGAGAGACAGTCTGTTGTTGACGGTTGTGTCACGCGAGGGTGGCGAGGGTGGTGGCGATGCGGCGCATGGCTTCGCGGATGTTGTCGTCCGAGGTCGCGTAGCTGAGGCGGATGTAGCCCTCCATGCCGAAGGCGGCGCCGTCGACGGTAGCGACGTGGCCGGTTTCGAGCAGGTACATGGCGAGGTCGCCCGATGTGGCTATCACCTTGCCCTCGGGGGTCTTCTTGCCCAGGTATGCCGAGACTTCGGGGAAGAGGTAGAACGCTCCCTGCGGGAGATTCACTTTCAGCCCGGGGATCGCCTTGGCGAGCTCGACCACGAGGTTGCGGCGGCGCTCGAAGGCTTCATTCATCTCGGCCACACACTCCTGCGGGCCTGTGTAGGCAGCCTCGGCGGCCTTCTGTGCGATGGACGAGGCGTTGGAGGTGTACTGGCCTTGGAGCTTGGTGACCGCCTTGGCGAGCCACAGGGGGGCGGCGCAGTATCCTATGCGCCATCCGGTCATGGCGTATGCCTTGGAGACGCCGTTGATGATGACGGTGCGGTCGGCGATTTCGGGGAAGGATCCGAGCGAGGTGAAGGATCCTGTGAAGTTGATGTGCTCGTATATCTCGTCGGCCATGACGATGATGTCGGGATACATGGCGAGCACCTCGACGAGCCCGGCGAGCTCCTCGCGAGAGTAGACGCTGCCCGTGGGGTTCGATGGTGAGCATATGAGGATCATCCTCGTGCGGGGAGTGACGGCTGCTTCGAGCTGCGCGGGGGTGATCTTGAAGTCCTGGTCGATGGCGGCGTTGACGGCCACGGGGACGCCTCCTGCGAGCTTGACCATCTCCACGTAGCTCACCCACGCCGGCATGGGGATGATGACCTCGTCGCCGGGATTGATGGAAGCGAGGATGACGTTGCAGAGTGCCTGTTTGGCGCCGTTGGCCACGACTATCTGCTCGGGTGCATACTCGACGCCGTTCTCCTCGGCGAGCTTTCGGCTCACCGCCTTGCGCAGCGACAGATAGCCCGGCACGGGGGTGTAGAAGGTAAAGTTGTCGTCGATGGCTTTCTTGGCGGCTTCCTTGATATGGTGCGGGGTCTCGAAATCGGGCTCTCCCACCGAGAGGTTGATGACGTCGACGCCCTGGGCTTTGAGCTCATTGCTTTTCTGGGACATCGCGAGGGTGGCCGAGGGGGCGAGTGCGAGCACACGCTCGGAGATATGGGTAGTCATAAGCGGTCAGAAGGTTAATTTTCTGCAAAAATACGAAAAGGAATTGAGAATAGAAAATTGAGAATTGAGAATCGTGCGTTAACAGAGCGATTGTCGAAGCTAATTCCCAATTCAAAATTCCAAATTCCCAATTCACTCGCTCAGTCCATCTTGATTTCGGCCTGAGACATCTCGGCGTACTGCTCCCAGTCGGGGTCATTCTCGCAGTAAACCGTGAGGGGGAGGTGGGGGAAGTCGGCGAGGGCCTCATTGAGCTTGCGCCCGAAGATGTGGGTCGAGGTGGTGTAGAAGATCCAGTCCCGTTTGCCGTCGCCCGTGAATATCCCCGTCAGCACGGCCACGGGATCCTTGCGGAAGGCTTCGAGCAGTGCCTCCTGGACCTTCTCCATCATCTCGGCATCGGCCTC
>CAMWXQ010000172.1 GCA_947178235.1 uncultured Muribaculaceae bacterium | reverse complement strand
CCGTCAAGGCCACCGACCTCGACCGCGAGCTCGCCGCCCAGGGCAAGGACTTCGTCACCATCGACGGCGACAACGCCATCTACTCGAACCACTGGACCGCCGGCGGCAACGATATGCTCTGGGACATGATCCACTACCGCGTCCAGCTCATCGGCGGTATTGTCCTCCACCAGGGCAAGATTGCCGAGATGGCCACCGGCGAGGGCAAGACCCTCGTGGCCACCCTCCCCGTCTTCCTCCGCTCCCTCTCGGGCCGCGGCGTCCATGTCGTCACCGTGAACGACTACCTCGCCAAGCGTGACTCCGAGTGGATGGGCCCGCTCTACATGTTCCACGGCTCGACCGTCGACTGCATCGACAAGCATCAGCCGAACACTCCCCAGCGCCGCCGCGCATACGAGTGTGACATCACCTTCGGCACCAACAACGAGTTCGGCTTCGACTACCTCCGCGACAACATGGCCATGAGCCCCGCCGACATGGTCCAGCGCAAGCACTACTACGCCATCGTCGACGAGGTCGACTCGGTCCTCATCGACGACGCCCGTACACCTCTCATCATCTCCGGCCCCGTGCCCAAGGGGGACGATCAGCTCTTCGACCAGTACCGCGGCAATGTCGAGAAGGTCTACGAGGCCCAGCGACGCCTCGTCACCAAGATTCTCGCCGAGGCCAAGACCAAGATTGCGTCCGACGACAAGGCTGTCCGCAAGGAGGGAGCCCTGCTCCTGTTCCGCGCCTTCAAGGGTCTCCCGAAGAACGGCGCCCTCATCAAGTTCCTCTCCCAGGAGGGCATGAAGAACCTCCTGCTCGAGACCGAGGCATACTATCTCCAGGACAATCAGCGCGAGATGCCCGAGGTCACCGATCCCCTCTACTTCGTCATCGACGAGAAGAACCGCTCCGTCGAGCTCACCGACAAGGGTATCGACGAGCTCACCGGCAAGACCGACGACCCCAAGTTCTTCGTGCTCCCCGACATCGCCTCGCAGCTCTCCGAGGCCGAGACCATCGCCGACCCCGCCGAGCGTGCCCGCGTCAAGGACGAGCTCATGCAGAACTACGCCGTCAAGGCCGAGCGCGTCCACACCGTCACCCAGCTGCTCAAGGCCTACACCCTCTTCGAGAAGGATGTCGAGTACGTCATCGACGAGGGCAAGATCAAGATCGTCGACGAGCAGACAGGCCGTATCATGGAGGGTCGCCGCTACTCGGACGGACTCCACCAGGCCATCGAGGCCAAGGAGCGCGTCAAGGTCGAGGCCGCCACACAGACCTTCGCCACCATCACGCTCCAGAACTACTTCCGCATGTACCACAAGCTCGCGGGCATGACCGGTACGGCCGAGACCGAGGCCGGCGAGTTCTGGGACATCTACAAACTCGACGTCGTCAACATCCCCACCAACCGCCCCGTGGCCCGCAAGGACCTCGACGACCGCGTCTATAAGACCAAGAAGGAGAAGTATGCCGCCGTCATCGACGAGATCGTCCGACTCCGCGAGGCAGGCCGCCCCGTCCTCGTCGGCACCACCTCGGTCGAGATCTCCGAGCTGCTCAAACGTATGCTCGACATGCGCAAGATTCCCTCGCAGGTCCTCAACGCCAAGCTCCACCAGCAGGAGGCCATGATCGTCGCCAACGCCGGCAAGCAGGGCATGGTCACCATCGCCACCAACATGGCCGGCCGAGGCACCGACATCAAGCTCACACCCGAGGTCAAGGAGGCCGGCGGCCTCGCCATCATCGGCACCGAGCGCCACGAGAGCCGCCGCGTCGACCGTCAGCTGCGAGGCCGTTCGGGGCGCCAGGGCGACCCCGGATCCTCGGTCTTCTACGTCTCGTTCGAGGACCAGCTCATGCGCCTCTTCGCCACCGACCGCGTCATGAAGATGCTCGACACCCTCGGCCTCAAGGAGGGCGAGGCCATCGAGAGCTCGATGGTCACCAACGCCATCTCCAATGCCCAGAAGCGCGTCGAGGAGAACAACTTCGGCATCCGCAAGCGCCTGCTCGAATATGACGATGTCATGAACAAGCAGCGAACCTACATCTACAACCGCCGCCACCACGCCCTCCTCGGCGAGCGCATCGGCATCGACATCGCCAACATGATGTGGGACGTCATCGAGAACTTCGTCAACAACACGTATCCCGCCGACTACGCCGACCTCACCACAGACCTCCTCCGCACCCTCACCATAGAGCCCCCCTTCACCGAGGAGGAGTTCCGCAACCTCTCCAAGGAGGATGTCATCGAGCGCATCCACACCGCCGCCAACGAGGCATTCGCCCGCAAGAGCGACCGAATCCTCGAAGTCGCCCAGCCCGTCATCAAGGACTGCGTGGAGAACCGTGGCTACAAGGGCCGCATCGCCGTCCCCATGACCGACGGCAAACGCTTCTTCAACCTCGTGGTCGACCTCGACGAGGCATACCGCACCGAGTGCCGCTCGATCGTCAAGGAGTGGCACAAGGCTGTCCTCCTCGTCACCATCGACGAACTCTGGAAAGAACACCTCCGCGAGCTCGATCAGCTGCGCCAGAGCGTGCAGAACGCATCCTACGAGCAGAAGGATCCCCTCGTTATATATAAGGTGGAATCCTTCCACCTCTTCGAGGCCATGCTCAATCAGCTCAACATGAAGACCATGGCCACCCTCATGCGCGGCCAGATCTACATCCAGCAGCCCCGCGAGCCTCAGCCTGCCCCCTCGGCTCCCGAAGCCTCCGAGGCTCCCGCAGCCGAGCAGCCCGCCCCCGCTCCCAAGCCTCAGCCCAAGGTCGAGCAGGCCCGCGAGCCCCGCAAGGAGGACTACTCCAAGTACAAGGCATCCCGCGAGAACCTCCCCGGCGAGAACGCCGCCCGCCAGGCAGCTGCCGGCGCCGGGCGCAGCCAGGCACCCACCCAGCCCGTGAAGGCCGGCCCCCGCATCAACCGCAACGACCCATGTCCCTGCGGCTCGGGCAAGAAGTACAAGAACTGCCACGGCCGCGGCCTGTGAAATTGAAAACCGAACGAATCCCCACACCGCAGATGCCATCCGGGCGTCTGCGGTGATTTTGTATTATTGCTTGTAGGGACATGCCTTTGGCATGTCGACGTATCACGTTGACTGACAATCATACATGCCGAAGGCATGTCCCTACAACTAATTAGGTTAAAAATCCTTAATCTAATTGTATAACTCTGAAATTCTCAGTTACTTTGCATCTGGATTCAACTAATCCGCCAACAGTTAATTCTCTTAATCCCTAACCTACCAAAAATTCAGCGAATGAAGAAAATCTTTACTCTTCTTGCAGTGGCCGCTATGGCCTTCACCGCTTCCGCCCAGGAGAAGGAATGGAATATCTCCAACTGGGAAGCAGCCGACTACACCGCCGAGACCACCATCGACGGCTTCACCATCTACGCCACCGAGACCGGCAAGGTTTCGGTCGACGCCAACAAGAAGAAAGTCGACGACGTACAGTACACCATGCGCCTCAAGACCGGTGGCGCAGGCTCGCGTGGCGAAGACGGCGTCCTCTCGCGCGTCCTCTCCTTCGACGTCCCCTCCAACGGTACCGTATCCTTCATCGCCTGCTCCTCGAACGGCTCTGACAACCGCGTCTGCGGCGTGACCTTCGGCGAGTTCATCCCCTTCCCCGTCGCAGCTGAGGAGGGTGGTGAGGTTCCCCCCACACCCGAGGCAATCAATACTCTCGATGTCCTCTCCGGCAACCCCGCCGTACACCAGGTAGCATACACCGGTGGCGAGGCTACAAAGGTCTTCATTTACAGCAAGACCGGCGGCATCAACTTCTACGACTTCAAGTTCACCCCTGGCGGCGAGAGCGGGCTCGCAGCCGTCGCAGCCGACACCGAGGCTCCCGCAGTCTACTACAACCTCCAGGGCATGATGGTAGAGAACCCCACCTCGGGCCTCTACATCTGCAAGCAGGGCTCCAAGGTCACCAAGGTCATCCTCTAAGGATCGGCCTCACAGACCACCAAACCGCACATCGAGGCTGTCTAACAAGTTTAGGCGGTCTCTTTCTTTTTATGGCACAGTCAAAAAA
>CAMWXQ010000171.1 GCA_947178235.1 uncultured Muribaculaceae bacterium | reverse complement strand
ACATCCAGGAGGAGACCATGGTCACCAAGCAGGTCGACCCCTGGGGCGGTTCGTACTATGTCGAGGCGCTCACCAACGAGATCGCCCACAAGGCATGGGAGCACATCCAGGAGATCGAGAAGCTCGGCGGCATGGCCAAGGCCATCGAATCGGGCCTCCCCAAGATGCGCATCGAGGAGGCTTCGGCCCGCACCCAGGCCCGCATCGACTCGGGACGCCAGACCATCGTCGGCATCAACAAGTACCGTCTCGACCACGAGGATCCCATCGACATCCTCGAAATCGACAACACCGAGGTACGCAAGGACCAGGTTGCCCGTCTCGTCGATCTCAAAGAGCATCGCGACGAAGAGGCCGTCAAGAAGGCACTCGCAGCCATCACCGAGTGTGTCCGCACGGGCGAGGGGAACCTCCTCGACCTCGCTGTCAAGGCTGCCGGCGCCCGCGCAACCCTCGGCGAAATCTCAGACGCCTGCGAGGAAGTCGTAGGCCGTTACAAAGCCATCATCCGAACAATTTCAGGCGTGTATTCGAACGAAACCAAGCAGGATCCCGACTTCATCAAGGCACAGCAGATGTGCGAGGAGTTTGCCAAGCGTGAGGGCCGTCAGCCCCGCATCATGATTGCCAAGATGGGCCAGGACGGCCACGACCGCGGCGCTAAGGTCGTAGCCACCGGCTATGCCGACTGCGGATTCGACGTCGACATGGGTCCCCTCTTCCAGACCCCTGCCGAGGCTGCCCGCATGGCTGTCGAGAACGACGTACACGTCCTCGGCGTAAGCTCGCTCGCCGCAGGCCACAAGACCCTCGTGCCCCAGGTGATCGAGGAGCTCGCCAAGCTCGGCCGCGAGGACATCATGGTCATCGCCGGCGGCGTCATACCCGCCCAGGACTACGACTTCCTCTACAAGGCAGGCGTAGCCGCCATCTTCGGCCCCGGCACCCGCATCCCCACCGCCGCCATCAAGATCCTCGAACTCCTCAACGAGGAGTAATCCCCGGATCAAGATCATAGACTTCTCCCTCCCCGGAGTACCTCAGAATGAGGCACACCGGGGAGGGTTTTGTTGTTCCGGACACCAAATGCCGATTCCATCATCGTTTATGAGTAAGAAAGTTGCATTACTGAGATTTTATTCATAACTTTGCTATTGTAAATTCTACCAACTAACATATACCTTAGTCATGAAAAACTTGAAGATGTATATCGACGGTAAATTCGTCGATAGCAAGTCGGGCAAATGGATTGACGTACTCAATCCCTCGACCGAAGAAGTCATTGCCCGCCAACCCGCAGGCACCAAAGAAGATGTCGAAGAGGCCCTCGACGCAGCCCGCAAGGCACAGAAGGCATGGGAGAAGACTCCCGCCATCGTACGTGCCGGATACCTCACCAAGATTGCACGTGGCATCGAGGAGCGCCGTGACGAATTCATCGAAATCATAATGCGCGAGCAGGGCAAGACCCGCAACTGGGCAACCATCGAGGTCGACGCGACAGTCAGCTACTTCGACTACATGGCCAGCTTCGCACGCCACATCGAGGGCGAGATCATCCCGAGCGACAATCCCGGGGAAACCATCTTCCTCTCCAAGAAGCCGATCGGCGTGGTGGCTGGCATCCTCCCCTGGAACTTCCCGTTCTTCCTCATCGCCCGTAAGGCCGGTGCGGCCCTCATCGCCGGCTGTTCGATCGTATTGAAGCCCGCACAGCTCACCCCCGTGAACTGCTGTGTCTTTGCCGAGGTTGTCGACAAGGTCGGGCTGCCCGCCGGCCTCTTCAACGTCGTGACAGGCAAGGGCAGCGTTGTGGGCCACGAGCTCGCCGCAAGCCCGAAGATCGACATCGTGAGCGTCACCGGCTCGGTAGGCGCAGGAGAGAGCATCATGAAGGACGCCGCCACCAACATCACCAAGGTGTCGCTCGAACTCGGCGGCAAGGCTCCCGTGATCGTCTTCCCCGATGCCGACCTCGACCTGGCCGCGCAGGCCATCCTCGACAGCCGCATCGGCAACAACGGCCAGATCTGCAACAACGCAGAACGCCTCTATGTCCACAAGGATGTCAAGGATGCCCTCACCAAAAAGCTCGTCGAGAAGTTCGAGGCCGTCAAGGTCGGCGACCCCTTCTCGGCCGACGACATCGACATGGGCCCGCTGGTCGAGGAGCGCGCACTCGAGAGCGTCGAGGCCAAGGTCCAGAAGGCTGTCAGCCAAGGCGCCAAGGTGCTGTGCGGCGGACACCGCGTGGGTGACAAGGGATACTTCTATGCAGCTACCCTCCTCGACGACTGCCGACAGGATATGGACATCGTACACGAGGAGACATTCGGCCCGGTGCTTCCCATCGTCGTATGGGACAATCTCGACCAGGTCATCGCGTGGGCCAATGACTGTGAGTATGGTCTGGCCTCGTCGATCTTCACCAACGACATCAACAATGCCGCACGCTGCGTACGCGAGCTCGAATTCGGCGAGACATACGTCAACCGATTCCATTTCGAGGCAATCCAAGGCTTCCATGCCGGCGTGAAGAAGAGCGGTATCGGCGGCGCCGACGGCAAACACGGCGTCGAGGAATACCTCCGCACTCACGTCACATATTTGCAGACACACTGAATAGAATCGTGAAAGTAGGACTTTTTATCCCCTGTTATGTAGATGCCCTCTACCCCGAGGTAGGGGTATCTACATACAGGTTGTTGCGCAGTCTGGGGGTCGATGTTTACTACCCCGAAAAGCAGACCTGTTGCGGCCAGCCCATGGGCAACGCCGGATTCCAGGGCAAGGCAGAGAAACTCGTGGAGAAGTTCGACGACATTTTCCGCGGTTTCGACTATGTGGTTGCGCCCTCCGCGAGCTGCACGGCGTATGTGAGATACTTCCATCCCAAGATTGCGGGGCACGAATGTGAGGCCGCGGGCAAGACGGTGGACCTCGTGGAGTTCCTCCACGATATACTCCAAGTCAAATCCCTGCCTGCGAAGTTCCCGCACAAGGTCAGCCTGCACAACAGCTGCCACGGTGTACGCGAACTCGGTCTCTCCTCGCCCTCGGAGCGGAATATCCCGAAATTCAACAAGACCCGTGACCTGCTTGAGATGGTCGAGGGTATCACCGTATTCGAGCCCGAACGTCCCGACGAGTGCTGCGGCTTTGGTGGCATGTTCGCCATCGAGGAACCAGGTGTGTCGACCAAAATGGGGCTAGACAAACTGAGTCGCCACATGGCGACCGGTGCCGAATTCATTACAGGCCCGGACTCGTCGTGCCTCATGCACATGCAGGGTGTAGCGGCCAAGCAGAAGCTGCCGATCAAGTTCATACATGTCGCACAAATCCTAACAGCTGGCTTATGAGCACAATCCATTCAAAGAAGGCGAATGAATTCGTGAAGAATACCGCTAATGTCGACAGGCACGACGCGACATTCTGGGGCGTGCGTATGCGCAGGGACAATATGGCCCACGAGCTCCCCGAGTGGGAGAATCTACGCGAGGCGGCCAGCAGGATCAAAAAACATACGGTCACTCACCTCGCCGACTATCTCGAAAAGTTCGCCGACAATGCCGAGTGCAACGGTGTCCATGTTCATTGGGCGAAGGATGCCGATGAATACAACGCCATTGTGTTGAAGATTCTCGGCGATCATGGCGCTAAGAAGGTGGTCAAGAGCAAGTCGATGCTCACCGAGGAGTGTGGTCTGAATGACAGCCTCACCGACCACGGCATCGAGGTAGTGGAGACAGACCTCGGCGAACGGATCCTCCAGCTGATGAAGTTGCCGCCGAGCCACATCGTGATGCCGGCCATACATATCACACGCCAGCAGGTGGCCGAGTGCTTCCGCGAAAAGGGTATATTGGAGAAGCATGGGCAGCAGGCAGCGGACAGCATGAATGGGGATCGCAAGACCCTCGAAGCGGAAGCCGACCCGACATATCTCACCAGATGCGCGAGGTACCACCTGCGTGACAATTTCATGACCGCGGACTGCGGAATGACGGGAGCAAACTTCGGCATCGCATCCACAGGCGAGGTCGTAGTCTGCACCAACGAGGGGAATGCCGACATGAGCACCTCGATCCCCCCGCTGCACATAGTGTCGATAG
>CAMWXQ010000170.1 GCA_947178235.1 uncultured Muribaculaceae bacterium | reverse complement strand
CGAATGTCCAGGTCATCATCGATGTCCGCAAGACACTCGACCGAATGTCGAACAGGAGATATGCCGAAGTCCTCGACATGCTCATGCTGCGGGGAGTCTCGCCCGAGGAGGCGGCTCGATTGCTCGGTGTCACGGTCGCCAACCTGTACAACATCAAGCGCCGGGCCATAAATCAGTTTATCTCATGCTTTGAATGACACATACACGCCGCACACGCCTCGTATGGCACACACCGGCACACACTTCAAAACGTCAGGCATTAGCCTATATCTCAGGCAAAGTGTCTGCGACTTTCCCGAAATCCCGTCCACACACGCGGGATTTCTTTTGTTTTAACAACATTTTACATTGGCACGTCACGGCTTTTTCGTACCTTTGTTCACGTTTTCCAGACCCATCAATAATGTACCTGCGCCTGTCACTGATACTATTTATTTCTGTTCTCCTGTCGACGCCGACCATATCGGCGCGCACCGAGCGTGCGCTGCTCATCGGCCTCGGGAGACAGGAGGATCCGGCGTGGGAGAAAATCAATGGCGATCGCGATGTCGCCCTTCTCAGCAGCCGACTTTCCGAGCTCGGCGTCGGCGACATCCGCACACTCACCAACCGTGCCGCAACCAAGAAAGCGATCGTGGCCGCAATCAACTCCATTGCATCCGCCTCCGCTCCGGGAGACCTCGTGTATATCCATTTCTCGGGCCACGGCCAGAGGATGACCGACACCGGCGGCGATGAGAGTGACCGACTGGACGAAGCATGGATACCCTACGACGCTTACAGAGCATACTGCTCGAAAGACCGCGGCGAAAAACATCTGTCCGATGACGAACTGGCACGTCTCTTCACCCGCATTGCCGACCGCATCGGTCCCGAAGGAAGGCTCATTGTTGTGGCCGACGCCTGCCACAGCGGCGACTCGTCGCGAGGCAGTACATCATCTGGCGTACCCGTCCGCGGAGTCATGGACGACTTCATCATTCCCGGCACGCAACATGATGGGCACGAGGCGAGACCATCGGTGAGATGGACACTGCTCAGTGCGTGCAAGGACTACCAACTCAACTTTGAGCATCCCCGAGGCTATGGCCTGCTCACATACACATTATACGAAATGTGGGCCGAACTCGGAAAGCTCTCGGACAACCGGGCCATCCTGCGAAAGATAACCACCAAGATGCGTTCCTCGGCCGAACCCGGGCAACCACAACAGACACCGGTGCTCGAAACCAATGCCACAGACGCACTGGCCCCACTCTTCAAGCTCGGCCGATGAGACCGAACGACTGAAAAGGACACACCCGCACACAATTTCCATCAACCGCTAAACCGATGACAGCAATGCCCAAGACAGCACACACGGACGACGCAGACCTCGTCAGGAGCTTCCACACGGGAGACCTGCGGCTTCAACAAATCTGTTACAGGCAATGCCGCGAAACGTTCAGTCGGATGTTCAGGGACGCGGGCCCCTTCTCGCCGATGCTCGACGAGCTGATGCACGAGTCCTTCGAGATTCTGTGGATAAGGATGGAGTGCGGATCTATCACAACGACCGACTCGGGTGTGCTCGTGAGACACGCTGACGGCATACTCGAACCAATACATGACCTCACCGGCAGCTTCTTCGCCGGGATTGTCCGCAACCGCTTCCGCGCCTACTGCACTCGCCGATCCATACGGTCGCCCGAACATCTCGAAATAGCTGAGGTGATGCTGCGTGAGATTCCGACCGAGGAGAACGACGAGGCAGCGGAGACGCAGAAGAGTATCCTTGTTCTCGAAGCCCTCAACTCGCTGCCACCGAGCTGTGTCGAGATTCTGACAATGTTCTACAATGAGCATAAGTCGCTCGGCGAAATCCTCGAAGCCCGCAAGGAGAACAGATCGTACAACGGACTGAAAACCCGTAAGAAGAAATGTCTCGACAACCTCAAAGAAAGAATCATCAAATCATTCAAGGCCCACGGCCTCACATGCCCATGACCGATACCATCGAAACCCCCGACTTGCAGGAACTCATCGACCGATACCTGCGCTCAGAACTCAGTCCCGAGGAGCAAGCCCGCTTCTTCGAGCGGTTGAAGACCGACGCCGCGCTGCGCGACGAATACCTCCTCATGCAACGTATCACCGACACCCTCGGTGCCCACGCCTATCGCCATACGGCCATGCTCGCATGGGATCACGAGGCCGAGATGGAGAAGTCATCTGCGGAGCCAGCCTCGCGCCGCTCGCTCCTGCGTCCGATACTCTCGATGGCAGCATCGCTCGCTCTGCTCTGTACCCTCGGTATATATCTCAACCGACCTTCGACTGTTACCGACGTATTTGACACAGAGGGTTCAGCCGTCCCCGCCGTGCGCGGAGCGATGGCAGGGATATCGTTGAGCGCAATCGTCGCCGAACTCGATAGCAACCGCCGTACAGCCCTCGAAACGATCGATAAGATTGACGCCGCTCTGCGCGACACACTTCCTGACGAGGGAATACGTCCCGAGGAGGAGGCGTATCAGAGAGAGCTTATTTCGAAGCGCGTCTACGAGCTACGATGGCTGCGCATCTCCGCCCTCATGAGCCTCGGCCGTGTCAACGAAGCCCGCACCGAGCTCGAAGCGTTCGCTTCTCAGCCCGGTGCCCATCGCGAGGAAGCCGTGCGACAACTCAAAGAATTCGAAGAATGAAACGCATTATGATACCGATGGCAGTGGCTGTGGCCGCTGCCATTGTCACGGGTGCCCGCGCCGAAGTCTCGCCGAAGGATGAAGCCCTCGCGGAGATTGCAGTATGCGACTCTGTACTCGCAGGCTCCAATTTATCTGCGACAGAACGCGACTCTGTCCTCGAAGAGAAGGCATACCAGTATGCCCTCGCCACGATGTACGCAATGCGCGCGGATGAGTATGAAGAGGCCCTGGCATACATAGATTCGGGGCTGCCGATTGCCACTGATCCGGATGTTCGCGGGCCGCTGCTCACGTTCCGCGCCCAGGCATACACCTTCCTCGGCGACGATGGCCTGAACTATGCACGGTACGAAGAGGCCGTCAGATACTACGACCAAGCAATCGAGGCTTACAGAGATCTCGGGTCACAAAAGGATGTGGCACGCATCATCGGCAAGAAGGCGGACGTGTATTCCAACCACAAGATGGTCTCCAAAGCTGAGGAGACACTCGCCCGTGCGTGGCAGGAGGCCCGCGAGTCTGGCGACCACATGGCTATGGTGCCGACCCTCACGCGCATCAAGAACTTTGCCCGTCAATATCGCCGTCACGCACTGTTCCTCGCCGCCAACCATTCGCTCGATTCGCTCCGCCCTTATGTCACAGATCCCGCGCTGAGAATGGATATTGCCTCGGACTTTGCCGAGACCGCCACTGCTTCGGGGGACTTCGAGGGAGCGAGGGCCATATACACCTCCATACTCGCTGAACAAGATTCTATGCCCGATGGGGATGAAAAGAATCTGCTGCTCACAGGCACAGTAGACCACCTCGCAGACCTCTGTTTCGAGACAGGGGACTATGACGGGGCTATAGCCTACAATCTCCGCAATCTCAACCTCAAACGCACAGGCAACACCGTCAGCACATTCGGACAGAGCCTCGTGTTCAACCGACTGAGCGAGAACTATGCCGCAAAGGGGGATACGGCCACCGCAAGGCTGTATGCCGACTCGGTCATCAGCGTGATTACGCCCGAGACAGATCCGTTCTATTCGTCGTATATGTACGTCCTCGGTGGCATCTGTTACAGACGCACCCACGACTATCAGAAGGCTTACGACGCTCTCACCACAGGCATCCAACTCGACGGCTCGCATCACGACATCATCCCTCTCATCAGCATGACCCTCTCCGATCTGGGCAGGGCCGAGGAGGGTATCGACATCATGCGCGGGTATGCCAACGAGGTCGGAGCTGAGGAGGGTTATGACTCCCCCAACTATGCCAAGATGCTCCGATATACCGCGCAGATCGAACAGAGCGCGGGACACAAGGAAGAGGCCGCCGCGTCGATGGTCAAGTCGATGGACGTGAGCCTCGGAAATATACGTTCTCGCCTCCGATTCATACCCTCGGGGATGCGTGCGTCATTCATTTCGGCACTCACCGACCTCGTTGCCATCATGAGCGAGAAAG
>CAMWXQ010000169.1 GCA_947178235.1 uncultured Muribaculaceae bacterium | reverse complement strand
AAAGTTGAGAGTTGAACAAAGACTCTTATATATCTTATAAGACTTATAAGACTTATAAATCTTATAATTCTTAATTCATAATTCTTAATTCATAATTCCTCACAGCTGCATCATATTCTCTCCGCTCATCTGATCGGGCAGGGTATCCATCTCGTCGCGCTTGTCCTGGGACTTGCTCTCCTTCGATGTCGCCGTACGGCTCACAGACAGCATTATCCCGAAGGCTATGCACGTCACCAGAATCGACGTACCCCCCTTCGATATGAGCGGCAGCGGCTGACCCGACACGGGCCCGACCCCCGTCACGATAGCCATGTGGAACAGGGCCTGGAACGCAACCATCACCGCCATCCCGAGCACGAGCAGCGCCGGATAGGTCGCATGGCACCGCGACACGATGCCCGCCGCGCGCCCGAGCAGCCACAGGTAGAGCAGCAGCACGAACACACCCCCCACCAGGCCGAGCTCCTCGACCACGATGGCATAGATATAGTCCGAGAAGGCCAGGGGCAGACGCGCAGCCTCGCGCGAATTGCCCGGCCCGACGCCCATGATGCCGCCGTGTGCCTGAGCCATGTAGCTCAGCACCTCCTGGCGGTTGTCACCCGTCGCGGGGAGCTCCCACGGACGCACCGCGTCGGTCTTGTGTGCCTGATGGCGTTCGAGGCGCGCGATCCATGTGTCGAGGCGCGAGATCTTCTTGCGCGAGCCTACCTCGGTCTGCGTCGCGTCCGCGGGCGTGAGATTCTCAGCCTTCACGTCCACGAAGTAGAGCGCGCCGATCGCCACGGCCCCCGCCGCCACGAAGGCGAGCAGCAGCATCCCGAGATGCTTGAACTTGGCACCCGCGATCACGAGCATCGAGAAACTGATCGCCGCCAGCAGCGCCGTATTCGTCATGCCCTGCGTGAAGAGCAGGGCCGAGAACACCACCACAACGAGGCCGCTGTACACGACCCCCTTGCCCGAGATGCCCGGGCGGTCCTGGTTCTGGCACGCTGCCATGATGAGGGCTATCATCAGCACCGCCGAGATTTTGAGGAACTCCGCCGGGAACAGGCCTATGCCGAAGATGGTGAGCGAGCGCCGCGCACCGTTGATATAGTCGCCGAAGAACATCACGTAGACCATCATAGCCACGCTCAGCGCCACGAACCCGAGGGTGAAACCCACGAAGTCGCTGTAATGCCGGCGCGCTATGACCCACGTGATTCCGAGGCCGCCGACGAGCATCGCCATATGGCGCAGCAGCGGCCCCATAACACCCAGCGACGACGACGCGACCTCGCGCGACGACGCACTGTACAGTTCGATGATCGACACCACGCAGAGCATCAGCATGATGCCCCAGATATGCTTGTCGGCCTTCGCCACCGCCTTAGGCTTCGACACCTCGGCGGACTGATTCTGATTGATGGTAGCAGTCTCCATTGTATTTTTTGGATAGCTAAAATAGCTATATCAGCTATAATAGCTATCTCAGCCAATTCCTAATTCCTAATTCTTAATTCTTAATTCGGCTTACAGCCTCCTTGAACTGCCTTCCCCTGTCCTCGTAGCTCTTGAACAGGTCGAAGCTCGCGCAGCAGGGCGAGAGCAGCACCGTGTCGCCAGGCTTGGCGAGCTCGGCACATGCGGCCACCGCATCTTCGAGCGAGTGCGTGTCGCGCAGCTCGGCCACCTGTCCGCCGAAGAAATCCATCAGCTTCGAGTTATCCTTGCCCATGCACACGATCGCCTTCACCTTCTCTTTGACCAGGGGGAGAATCTCGTTGTAGTCGTTCCCCTTGTCCTTGCCACCGAGGATGAGCACCACCCCCTTGGGCATAGATTCGAGCGCATACCACGTCGAGTTGACATTGGTGGCCTTCGAGTCATTGATCCATACCACGCCGTTCACCGTCCCGCAGCGTTCGAGGCGGTGTTCGACCCCCTCGAAGTCCGAGAGAGCCTCGCGGATGTCCTCCTTGCGTATATCCATGATGCACCCCGTCAGCGCGGCGGCCATCGAGTTGTAGAGGTTGTGCAGCCCGTTGAGCGACAGCTCGGCGCGCGGCATACGCAGATGCTCGGCGGGGGCGTCGACACAGAGCGTCCCCTCGTCGTCGACCCACGCCGCCGTCCCGTCCTCGTGGTGTTCCGCGAAGGGGTAGAGCGACGCCTCGGTCGTCACGCGCTCCATCTGGGCCTTGATGACCGGGTCATCCTGCCAGTAGATGAACGCATCGCGCGGGGTCAGATTGTTGAGTATGCGGAACTTGGCATTTACATAGTTCTGCATCTTGTACTCGTAGCGGTCCAGGTGGTCGGGAGTGATGTTCAGTATCATCGCGATATTGGCGTGGAAACGGTACATGTTCTCCAACTGGAAGCTCGACAGCTCGATGACATAGACCTCGTGCGGTTCGCGGGCCACTTGGAGCGCAAGGCTCTTGCCCACGTTCCCCGCCAGGCCCACGTCGAGCCCCGCCTTGCGCAGCATATGGTATGTGAGCAGGGTCGTGGTGGTCTTGCCGTTGCTCCCGGTGATGCACACCATCCGCGCATCCGTATATCGGCCCGCGAACTCGATTTCGGACACCACGGGGATACCCTTCTCGGTCACGGCCACCACGGGGGGAGCCGTCGGGGGGATGCCGGGGCTCTTCACGACCTCGTCCGCGGCCATGATGCGGTCCATTGAATGATGACCCTCTTCCCACTCGATGCCCTCCTTGTCGAGCATCTCGCGGTAGCGGGGTGCGATCTGGCCGGAGTCCGAGAGAAAGACGTTCCAGCCCTTGTCCTTGCCGAGGATAGCGGCACCCACGCCGCTCTCCCCGCCGCCAAGTATGATGAGATTTTTCATTTATCTGATTTTAAGCGTAATGAAAGTCAGTACTGCCAGCAGCAGTCCCACGATCCAGAACCTCACTACAATCTTGGGTTCGGGCAGGGCGCGGGCGTGCGGCTGGATGATCGAGTTGATACCCTCCTTCTGGAAGTGGTGGTGCAGCGGGGCCATTTTCAGCAGCCTCCGCCCCTCGCCCGTCTTGCGCTTGGTCCACTTGAAGTAGCCCACCTGGGCCATCACCGAGAGGTCCTCGACGAAGAAGATCGCGCACAGCAGGGGTATCAGCAGCTCCTTGTGTATGAGGATGGCGTACACCGCGATGATGCCGCCGATGGTGAGCGAGCCCGTGTCACCCATGAAGACCTGCGCCGGGTACGAGTTGTACCACATGAAGCCGATCAGCGCCCCGATCATCGCACCCATGAACACCACGAGCTCGCCCGAGCCGGGGATATACATGATGTGCAGGTATGTCGAGTAGATGACATTGCCCCCGAGGTAGGCCATGATGGCGAGTGCCGCGCAGATCGTGGTCGAGACCCCCGCGCACAGGCCGTCCATACCGTCGGTGAGATTGGCGCCGTTGCTCGTGGCCGCCACAGCGATGATGACGACGATGATGAAGACTATCCACCCTCCGGTCTGGGCATGTTTGCCCATCCACGACGTCAGCGAGGCATAGTCGAAGTTGTTGTTCTTCACAAACGGGATGGTCGTCTGGGTCGACTTGATGTCGGGGCCCGCGGTGTCCACGGTCTCCACCATCCCCGCGGCGGTGTCGGTGGTCACGGTTGTGACCTGGCGCTGGGTGATGTCGGGGCTCAGATACATCGTGAGGCCCACGAGCAGCCCGAGGCCCACCTGGCCGATGATCTTGAACTTACCCTTCATGCCATCCTTGTTGTGGTACTTGAATTTCAGATAGTCGTCGAGGAATCCTATGGTCCCGAGCCAGATGGTCGAGATCAGCAGCAGCCACATATATATATTGGTGAGGTCGCCGACGAGCAGGCACGGCACCACGATGGCCAGGATGATGATGATGCCCCCCATGGTCGGGGTGCCCGTCTTCTTCATCTGTCCTTCGAGCCCGAGGTCGCGCACCGTCTCGCCGATCTGCATCCGTTGGAGGCGGTGGATGATGCCGCGCCCGAGGAATGTGGCGATGATCAGCGACAGGACCGCCGCCACGACCGTCCGCACCGTGATGTAGCTCATTAGTCGCGCCCCCGGCACATGAGAGCCGTCTTGGAGCCAGTCGAATAGCCAGTATAACATCTTAATTATGAATTAAGAATTATGAATTAAGAATTGAGAATTATGAATTAGAAATTAAG
>CAMWXQ010000168.1 GCA_947178235.1 uncultured Muribaculaceae bacterium | reverse complement strand
TCGACGCCTCCCATGATTGTTGTGCCGGGCATGGGGCATCCGTAGACAATTTCGTAGCGGCGGTCGGTGATATTGTCGACCTTGACGGAGAGTGTCACGGGTACGGTGGTGCCGATTGTGTAGGCCCCGCGGAAGTCGAGCAGGGCGTAGCTCTCGCGGTGCCCGTCGGGGGCGCCGTTCTTCATGCTGAATATGCCGTTCTCGGCGAGTGTGAAGGTCCACGGCGCGGGCGAGTAGGTGACCTCGGCGTTGAGTTTGTTTTTGGGCGAATATAGGTTGTCCGAGTCTGTGTGCAGATAGCTCCACGAGCCATTGACATTGAGATTGCGGAGAATGTTCCACGAGGCTTCGACCTCGAAGCCCTTGTTATGGAAGCTGCCTGTATTTACATTGTGCGGGCGCCCGTCGACACGGATGGTCTGAATCATATTCTTGCCGTCAATATAATAGAGCGCCGCGCCGACCATCACGCGCGAGTCGGCAAGGTACTGGCGGTAGCTGACTTCGTAGTTGAGCATATACTCGGGACGAAGGTCTGGATTAGCGGGTGGATAGAGGCAGAGTTCGCGGATATTGGGCGAGCGGAAGCCCTTCGAGAATGATGCTTTGAACTGCGAATTGTGGCCGGGCTTCACAATCACGCCGGCCTGGGGAACCCAAACGTTGCCATAGGTCGAGCCATGTTGCAGACGCACACCGCCATTGACGCTGAGCAGGTCATGTAAGAAACCCTGTTGCATCATAAGATAGCCTGCTATCTCATTGACATTGTGCGAAGCCTCGGACGAGCGTTCGGCGGGATTCTCCTTGTTAGTATTCCAAATGCTTCCGCCCCAGTGCTGAAAATCGACTCCAGCCGAGAGGGTATTTGCGTCCCATAAGTAGAATGATTCGTAGGCAGTGAAACCCATGTTGTAGTCGGTCGAGTGGAATATGTAGTCGCGCGGCGCAGTCCCGGGCGCATTGCCGTCATCCACGAGGTTGCGACCCCAGTTGATGAATCCCTGTATGCCGCCGTCCGCCTTCGAATACCGATTCTTGACATAGAGCCCTCCTGTACCCCGGTGGACGTCGGTCCACATATTTTCGAGCGGAGACTGGATTGTGCCCGGATTTTCGGCGCGGGTCTGCGTCATTTCGAGCATCCCCGAGACGCTCCATGCATCGGTGAGGGCATATTTGAGCTGAGCGAACTCGTTGGCGAGCCAGAATGCGCTGCGGGCGCGGCTGCCGTTGCTGCGGTCGAGCTGACCCGAGAGAGTAGCCGAGAAACGACCTTTTTTGTAACCCGACGAGAGTGCGAAGCGCTCTGTGGTGAACGATCCGAACATAGCGCGGGCACGACCCGTGAGGCCATCCTTCTCTTGGGTGTGGGTAATGATATTGACCGAGCCCCCCATCGCATTCGAGCCGTAGAGGAGCGACGACGGACCCTTGACAACCTCGACACGCTCGACACCGTTGGCGACATAAGTGTCGGCAAGCGAGTGTCCGAAGACCCCGGCCCACTGGGGCTGCCCGTCGATCATGAAGAGGACCTTGTTACCCTGCCCTACTCCACGGATGTTGACCTCGCCGGCACTGCCGCCCGAGACGCCGTAACCTGCAAATCCGCGCTCCGTGACAAAGAGCCCGGGTACCTTGGATACAAGCACGGGCAGCAGGGATGTCTCGCCCGACTGCATGATCTCCTCGGCGGTCACGCGGGTGACGTTGAGCGGGAGCAGTTCGGGGTCAGTTTTGAGGGGAGCGGTGACTATGATGTCGCTGATAACCACTGTGTCTGGCTTCAATGTTGAACCAAAGACAGGCAGCATAGCGAGAGTGGAGATAGCCGTCGAAAGAAGCCGTTTTTTCATAAATAGTACGTGTCGGAGTTTTGTTGTTGAGGGGTTCGTAGTTGATTGCGCCACAAAGTTAAGTAAAATATTTGAATATTCAGCAAATTTCACTTAACTTTGTCTGCAAATTTAGTTACCCTCAAATACGCCCGACAGAACATGACACAGGAAGAAATAGATTTTTTTGATCGAATAGCTCCCACTTGGGATGCCGATGAGATCCGATCGACACCGGAACGCGTCACAACGATCCTATCCCGCATAGGTATCCGCCGTGGCATGAGGATTCTAGACCTCGGGACCGGTACAGGTGTATTGATTCCGTTTCTGAGCCAACTGACAGGGCCGGAGGGTTCGGTCACAGGAATCGATCTTTCGGATGGGATGCTCGACAGGGCACGAGCCAAGTACGGGCATCTCGCCAACGTACGGTTTTTGAAAATCGACTTCGAGGAAGAGTTGATACCGGACAAATATGATCTAATACTTATGTATAGTGTGTATCCCCATCTTCACGCGCCATCAGACACATTCGAATGGCTGTTCAAGATGAATATGAATGCCGACGGGTATCTGGTTGTAGCCTTCCCAGCTGACGAGGAATTCATAAATAACATACATCATGATCGAAAAGCCGAACACGAACATCTACCTTCCGCCGGAAGACTGGCGGCGATATTCCGCAGCTGGGGTTATGAGTCTGAGGCCATTGCTGAGACCAAAGATGAATATATCGTGACGGTAAGGCGGCTGGTTCAATAATGTATACCGTTCTGAATCAAAAGCTCTTTAAGCCTCAGGTTTTCGTTGCGGAGCGAATCCACTTCATCGCGCAATGCATCGACACGATCCGAAAGGCGGTCATTGCGGCCTTCAAGCCATTCTATACGTGCCTCCAAATCATCCATATCCTTTCCAGACTGACGGTTTCTTCGATGAGCAATGTCGTGAAAATGTGACAGGAGATGAGTGAGCGAATCCCCCTCGTCAAGAATATGTGTGTGAGGGGGAACTTCGGGCTCATCCTCGGTGATATAGAACCGTTCCAGATTATCTATCTCAAAAATCTCCTTGATCCTGTCGAGTTTTTCTTCGGGGAGACGGCTCCGACCATTCTCTATCGCAGACAGAAAACTTGGGCGCACCTGCAACATGTCAGCGAGTTCACGCTGGCTGATGCCTGCCGTCTTACGGAGTTTCACAAGGTCTATTCTATGCATCGGAGGTATAATTTACAAATGACACGTTGCAAAATTACCCCCTTTTCGCGAATTTTCCAAATAAAACCTATTCAGCCACCTCATCAGAGCGAGGGTCGGAGGCCGTAGCCGAAGAAGAGGTTGTTCGTGGGTGTGTTGACAACGTTCTGTTCGTTGACGACTATGTAGTGTGCCATGGGCACCTTGCCGGCTCGCCAAGGTATCGAGGGAACCGCCGACCAGTAGGGGCCGGTGCCGTCGGTGACGGTCTCGGATCCGGCAAAGTTGCGGTATCCCATCGAGGGATAGAAGGCCTGCTTGCCGTCGGGGAGAGTGAAGACCATCCCCGAGCGGGCCTCGTCATAGGTGTGTGGATAGCCGCTTTGGGCGAGTGCGTAGAGCGGGGGGCCGAGCGGGACGTGTGCACCTACGGGACAGGGGTCATAGATCGACTTGACAATCGCATGGGGGTTGTTCTCCACATGGTCGACATTCCAGAGGTTGAGGTAGCAGACTTTGAGAGCCGAGACTACGTCGGGGGTGGTGGTGATGAACACTCCCGGGTTCTTTATCGATGTCTCGATCACCTCTCTGTCGTCCCCCGTGAGGGGTGCGTTCGGAATCACATGGCCGTCCATCTCGCCATGTTCCGAGTTATAAAACTGGTCGATACGCGACATCATCGGATCCTTGCGGCCCCACTGATAGAAGCTGTAACAGTCGTCCGTGGCGATTGTCTTGCCCTGCTGCATGGCGGGAATCTCGATTGTCATGGGGGTGAGGCCGTCGGGCACATCGGTCTGCGTGAAGCGCACGGTCACCTCCTCGGGATCGAAGCGGGTGACGTCGCCGCCCTCTACCCACCCGAGATTGACACCATATAGACTGTAAGCCGTACCATTGTAGCTGACATTGTCGAGATCCGAGGCGGGCTCATAGTCGGTGACCCAGATCTGCCAGCTCCACATCACCTCGCCATCCTTGTCGTAGAGGGCCACGAGGGCATTGCCTTGACGGATGGATGCGGCGGGTATGTCGAACTGGAGGCTCTTCGAGTCAGGCGAGAGCGAAATGTTGCGTATGAGGTTGAGTTGATCCTCCCACACGAGCCCTGCGGAGGCGGGGGTGCATCCGGCGTTATTGTATATGTAAGGG
>CAMWXQ010000167.1 GCA_947178235.1 uncultured Muribaculaceae bacterium | reverse complement strand
CAATGCGACATACTCGGGCCCGCGGGCGCGCCCCTCGATCTTGAACACACGCACGCCGGCGTCGATCATCTTGTTGAGGAAGTGGATGGTACGCAGGTCCTTGGGAGACATTATGTACTTGTTCTCCACATCGAGTTGGTCACCGGTCTCGCGGTCTGTCACGGTGTATGCGCGGCGGCATATCTGTGTACAGGCGCCGCGGTTGGCGCTCGAATTCATCTCGTGGAGGCTCAGATAGCACTTGCCCGACACTGCCATGCACAGGGCGCCGTGGCAGAACATTTCGAGGCGCACGCGCTCGCCACGGGGTCCGCGGATGTCGTCGCGCTCGATGGCGCGGTGGATCTCGGCGACCTGTTCGAGTGACAGCTCGCGCGCAAGCACCATCACGTCGGCCCACTGGGCATAGAAGCGCACGGCCTCCGTGTTGCTGATGTTGACCTGTGTGGAGATATGCACCTCGACCCCGACGCTGCGCGCATATGCGATGGCCGCGATGTCCGAGGCGATGATGGCCGAGATGCCCGAACTGCTCACGGCATCGATGACGTCGCGCATCTTCTGCATCTCGCCGTCATAGATTATGGTGTTCACGGTCAGATAGCTCTTGACCCCTGCCTCGTCGCATATCGAGGCTATGCGGCGCAGGTCATCGAGCGTGAAGTTGACCGAGGAGCGCGAACGCATATTCAGCCCCTCGACACCAAAGTATATCGCATCCGCCCCCGCCTCGATGGCGGCGTGGAGCGACTCATAAGACCCCACGGGGGCCATGATTTCGAAATCCTTGCGTTTCATACGGACAAAGTTACGCATTTTCCGCGACCGCCGCAAACGGCACACGAAAATGCGGGCCGCGACCATCGGGATTGCTCCCTCCGACCACGGCCCGCTTCGAAAGTGTGTGCCTTTCGAGTTGGTCTGTATAGCTACTGGTGGAAAATATGACCACGCATAAGATTTGAGGGCTGGAAGCGCCGAAATCTATCACCGCTGATGTCGAAAAGCACATTTTTTTCATGTCCCGCAAAAAAGAATCCCCGCCGCAGGGCTGTGTGGCCGTGCGGCGGGGGTGAGATTTCAGTCGGTTGGGGCTATCAGATGATGCCCTGGCCCATCATGGCATTCGCAACCTTCATGAAGCCGGCGATGTTCGCGCCCTTCATGTAGTTGATGTACCCGTCGGGCTCTGTGCCATGCTTCACACACTGGGTGTGGATGTTGCGCATGATGTCGTGGAGACGTGCGTCGACCTCCTCGGCACTCCATTGGAGATGCTCGGCATTCTGGCTCATTTCGAGGCCCGATGTGGCTACGCCGCCCGCATTCACGGCCTTGCCGGGGGCGTATGTGGTCTTCGTGGCCAGGAAGTGGTCGATGGCCTCGGGGGTACAACCCATGTTCGAGACCTCGGCCACGAGCTCGACGCCATTCTCGACGAGCTTCTTGGCATCCTCGCCGTCAACCTCGTTCTGAGTGGCACAGGGGAGGGCGATGTCCACCTTCTGCTCCCAGGGCTTGCGGCCGGGGAAGAATGTGGCTTCGGGGAAACGCTCTGCATAGGGAGCGACAATGTCGTCGCCGGTGGCGCGGAGATAGAGCATATAGTCGATCTTCTCGCCCGAGATACCTTCGGGATCATAGATATATCCGTCGGGGCCGGAGATGGTCACGACCTTTGCGCCGAGCTCGGTGGCTTTGAGGGTTGCGCCCCAAGCCACATTGCCGAAGCCCGAGACAGCGATGGTCTTGCCCTTGATGTTGTCGTTCTTCTCGGCGAGCATACTCTGGACGAAGTAGAGAGCGCCGAAACCGGTGGCCTCGGGGCGGATCAGCGAGCCGCCGAAGTCGAGACCCTTGCCTGTGAAGGTGCCTGTGCACTCGTTCACGAGCTTCTTGTACATGCCGTACATATAGCCTACCTCGCGGCCACCCACGCCGATGTCGCCGGCGGGCACGTCGCGGTCGGGACCGAGATTCTTCCAGAGGCAGAGGATGAAGGCCTGGCAGAAGCGCATGATCTCAGCATCGCTCTTGCCGCGGGGGGAGAAGTCCGAGCCACCCTTCGCGCCACCCATGGGGAGGGTAGTGAGCGCATTCTTGAATGTCTGCTCGAAGCCGAGGAATTTGAGGATCGAGAGATTGACCGAAGCATGGAAGCGGATACCCCCCTTGTACGGGCCGATGGCGTTGTTGAACTGTACGCGGTAGCCGATATTGTTCTGTACCTCGCCGCGGTCGTCTACCCATGTGACGCGGAATGTGACGATGCGGTCGGGCTCGACCATACGCTCGATGATCTTGGCCTTCTCGAACTCGGGATGCTCGTTGTAGACATCCTCGACGCACATCAGCACCTCCTTGACAGCTTGGAGGTATTCCTTTTCGCCCGGATGCTTCGCTTCGAGCGAATTGAGAATATTGTTAATATCCATGATTTACCTGTTAATTGTGTAAATATGAGTGTTTTTTATGGTTTTCAAAGTCCATGGGGCGTCGGTGGCCCCTATGTCCATTGCAAAAGTAGCAAAACTTATCCAAAAAACCTACTCAAAAAATGTGTTCTACGGCATAAAACAGGCCACAGGCGCAGAATGTGACAGATGGGATACCAATGGGCTAAAAGAAAAATTATTTTTGAAAATCTTTCCATTTGGGAGGTATGGAAAGGTCAAAGTCCGGGATTGCGAGGTGTACGGTGTCGGGGAGAATGCACTGCTTGAACCTGGTCTCGTATTTCTTCAATTGTATCGGCTTGCTCGAAGCCATCGCGGCCAGGTTGCTTGAATACTGATGTGGCGGGAAATAGACTACCACTTTGTGCCCGGCTTCGACCGCCAGTTCTATCGCCGGGATCATATCGCTGTCGGCGGACACGACGATTGCAATGTCGCAGTTGTCCTTGTAGGCATCGGATACGATTTGTGTCGCGATCCTCACATCTGTCTCTTTTTCCTCGTGGGTGTGTTTTTTGTTCCCACAATTGAAACATGTTATCTCCTTTTTAAGATACTTGCCAAGTATGAGGTTGAATTTTGGATTCTCCTTGTTTGCTTGGAAGAAGGCACTTTGTCTCAATCCCTGTTCGATATCATCTACGCGGGCCGAAAAATACTTGACGGCAACCAGTTCTTGGTTCGGACGCATGAACATCTCGAACAATTTCACTACGTCGAGCCAGTAATACTTCTTCCAGCTCGCCTCCTTTTTAAGTCCGTAGTAGAAATTGAATCCGTCTACATATACTATTACTCTCTGTTTCTCCATAAAAAATAAGCCCACCTTGTTTCGGGTGGGCGGGCCTTAGTATTTTCCACCTAAGGGCGATAAGGTAATGCAAAGATACTCTTTTTCCAGAAGCCTTGCAATAGTTGAACGCAGAAAAAATTTAGAAAAGTATAGTTGGGCATAGAAAAAGAGACCGGCGCGGGGGCTGGTCTCCTTTGTCAGGGATAACAATGGGTTGGGCGGTGATATTGCCCGCTACATTATTTGGATGATATTATTTCTCGGTTATGCAGATTGCTACACGGTTCTTGGTGTACTCCGAGGGTGCGAAAGGTTGGATCTTGTCGCCTTCTGCCGATACAATGATTCTGTTCGCGTGGATGCCTGCATGTATCAATGCGTCGGCAACGGCATGAGCGCGTTTCACGGAGAGTTTCATGTTGTAAGGTCCTGTTCCGGTCTCCCTGTCTGCATATCCGGTGACCGATACTCTGAAATCGGAATTGGCCTTCATGAACTCCACAAGTCGGTCGACCTTGACCATTTCCTCGGGACGAATCTCATCTGAGTCGATCAAGAAAAATACATATTCTTTAATCGGCTCGATATTCTCGACTTCTGCCTTTGGTTCTGTTGTGACTGTGGGTTCGGAAAGCACCCTCGGTTCGGGCTCTGGTACATCGACAACGATTTTCTCGTAGATAGCGGGGATTATCCTTTTGTTGGATCCGAACTTGACTGTGCATCCAATCATGCCATTGAATTGCCAGTCTTTGTTGTGTCCATTCTTGGAGTTCCAACAGTCAGGCATCATATTGGCATTCGCTTCGATGTTGATCGCAAAGATACTGCTGAGATTTATGTCCAATCCGAGTATTCCACGTCCAGCAAGGAACCATCGTTTATCGCTCCAAAGTTTCTCAAATTCACCATTGATTGCTTTGAAGTTCCGCGCCTCTTTGTTGTCCAGCCCATACG
>CAMWXQ010000166.1 GCA_947178235.1 uncultured Muribaculaceae bacterium | reverse complement strand
GCGGCGGGACCGCCGGGCTCGTGACCCGCGACGCCCGCGCCGAGGAGAGCTTCGGCGACATCCAGGACGAGCACGACAAGAACGCTCCCACCGCCAAGGAGATTGCTCCTGGCGTCTACGAATTCTCGGGACGCGTCGAGGTCCGCACCCTGCGCGACGACTTCCGCCTCGACATCCCCGAGGACGACGAGTACCAGACCCTCGCCGGATACATCATGCACTCCACAGGCTCGATACCCACCAAGGGTGAGAAGGTCGAGATCGACGGCCTCATCTTCACCATCCTCGAAGCCTCAGCCACCCGCCTCGACCTCATCCGCGTCGAGGACAAGTGATTGTCACCCTTGCCCCGCGAGGGGCAATATATGGATAACCGAGGGCTTTTAAGCCCTCGGAACGAGACAGACATAGCATCCGAGCCCCGGAGGGGCTCTGCTAAATGGGCGACGTTGCCGCGATTGTAGAGCCCCTCCGGGGCTCGGATGCGCACATGGATTTTCCCCGGGCTTAAAAGCCCGGGGTTACTCATATATAGCCCCTCGCGGGGCAGATATGAAGTTCGGACGACAACGTAAAAGTTAAAAATCGTCAACTTGTGTTAAAAATTTGGGGGGGTAATTTTTATACCTATATTTGCAAAGCAAATCCCATAAGTTTTTTTTAGACCTTGTCGGCTTTGCATAAGAAGAATATTTTTCTGAAAAACCAACACCAAAATTCTTATACCAACTAACCAACTAACTTTCTATGCAAAGAATCTTTACCCTACTCCTGTCCCTCGTGCTCGTCAGCGCACTCGGGTGGGCAGAGACCGTGGTCTACGACTGGTCAAACGGGACCACGGGCAGCTTCGACGGAAGCTCAAAAAAGAACATGCTCACGTTCAAAGACGGATCCCACATTGACTTAGTTGGCAACGCCACTAAGGAATACTCCGCTGGGCAAGACTTAACCGTCAACGGTAAGTCCTTGAAGACAATCAAGCTCTCCAACGGTGCGCAGAACATCTACTATCCTCCCCAAGGCATGGCCGTAAAAAAAGCAACCCTTTACAGCTACATCAACTTTGATCGTCCTACCAAGAGTAAAGAAGGTAAAGAGAGCCGCGTATGCTATTGGAAAGAACTAGGGCCCAACAAATACACTGAGGAGACAGGCCAAATTCTCACAGATTACATCGACATCAGTGGCTATGACAAGAATCCAGACGTAGTCACAGTAACTTTCGACGAATCGCTCCCCCAATTCAACTTTACCAACACTGGTGAGCAGCTTTGTGTTATCCTTGAAGTTGAGCTTGTTGCCGATAACACAAAGGTGATGCCGACCCTCACTTACTCTACCAACAAGTGCGAAGTCAACCTCCTCGATGAGAATCCTGTATATCCCACACTGACCGTGAAACCCACGGAGAACGCAGCAGAGATCCTTGCAGGGATCACTTACTCATCATCTGACGAGGCCGTTGCCACCGTGGCCGAGGACGGTACAGTCACTGCACTTGCTCACGGCACAACAACCATCACTGCTAAATTCGAAGAAAACGACAATTACTTCGGTGCATCCGCATCATATACCCTCACGGTAGTTGACCCCAACTTTATAGACAAAACTTGGGACAAGAACTCCTGGGGTTCGGTAACTTATACAGAAACCACTGTTGTAGATGGTCTCACAATTTACGCAAGTGAAAATAAGAATGTAAAAGGCGGCGAAACACTGAATTTCGGTGGTGTCGTAAGCATTGTAGAAGGTGTAGGGCTCACACGCGCCGTATCTTTCGAAGTTCCTGGTAAAGTCAAAATAACCTGCAAGGCAAAGGGTAGCGATGGTCGCAGCCTTGTTCTCGGAGCAGGAGAATGGAATAATATAGTAGCACTTCAACCCACAGCAACTGATGCGGAGACAAAGACTTACTACTATACGGAAGATGCCACCACCCTCTACATGTATTCTAATAGCTCTCGTATTGAGATTTACAGTATCCATGTGCAAACCATTGCCGATGAGGATGTACCCGAAGCTCCCTCCGCTACACCTGTGGACAATGTCCTCGAACTTGACAAAGACGGCAACCTCAATGCAGAATTCTCACTTGCCACTGGCAACGTGCTATACTATGTTTACACCGAAGATGCCACAGAACCCGCAGAGGCTCCTCAGCGTAGCCTCAATTATCTGGGCACAACCTACAACGAGGCCGAGGGCAACACCATAAGCCTCACTGGTGTCAACCCGGGCACCCTCAAATATGTGGCCTTTGACCCCGCCACCGGCATGGCATCTGAACCGGCTGAAGTCACCGTACACGAATACGGCTACACCACCGGCCTCACTGAGATCAGCGCCGAGGCTGAGGCCAAGGCCGAATACTTCACCGTCCAGGGTATCCGCGTAGCAGCCCCCGAGGCCGCCGGCATCTACATCTGCCGCCGCGGCACCGAGGTCACCAAGATCATCGTGAAGTGAAAAGCATTACCTTCGGGTAGCCTCAAATGGTTACCTTTTGGTAAATTTTGATTAGTTTTAGGCAGGGAGAGTGCAGTGATGCAGTCTCCCTGTCGGTTTTATATATAGGAGGGCGGATCCACATGGGAGGGCGGAGCCCTCGAATCTAATAAAGCCCCACGAATTTATTCGTGGGGTTGTGTGTTGGAAATCAAGCATCAACCGCGGAGCGGTTGCATCTTGGCGGCGTCAAGGTTGGTGCATGGGTGCAACCGCTCCGCGGTTGTGGATATTGTTGATTCTCTCTCCCCACGAATAAATTCGTGGGGCTTCATTAGATTCGAGGGCTCCGCCCTCCTATGTGGATGAGGCCTACGCACGGCTGCGGCCACACTGGGGTTTCCGATGTCGTGCCCCTGCGGGGCATCTATGGCTGTCCACCACCTCCATTTACACATCTTAACACTTCGTCTCCGTTTTGGTCAAAACTTCACTGACGTTAACCCTTTTGTCTCTCTGTTAACCTTTGTTTGCAATACTGAACGAATTTTTAAATAAAAATAATTTCACATTTCAAAACTTATAAGTACTTTTGGAGGCTATTTCGGGCCCCCTCGTGTCCGGACTGCTGTCCAGGGTGCGCAAAGGGGTTTCCGACGCCACGGACGGACGATGTACGCCCGGGACGTAAACGGCACAACCTCAACACGAAACAAACTATTTAACACCATCATTCAGTATCTATCATGAGCAACACTACCGTAAAACCCGCCAGCGGCAAGCTCGGCGTCCTCGTAGTAGGTCTCGGTGCTGTCACCACCACATTCATGACCGGCGTCCTCATGGCCCGCAAGGGTCTCGCCAAGCCCGTGGGTTCGATGACCCAGTATGACAAAATCCGCGTGGGCAAGGGCGCAGATAAGAAGTATCTCAAATACAACGAAATAGTACCCATCGCCGAGCTCGACGACATCGTCTTCGGCGCATGGGACGTATATCCCGAAAACGCCTACGAGAGCGCCATCAACGCCGAGGTGCTCAAAGAGAAGGACATCGAGCCCGTCAAGGAAGAGCTCATCAAGATCGTCCCCATGAAGGCTGCGTTCGACAAGAACTATGCCAAGCGCCTCACCGGCAACAACGTCATGGAGAACAAGACCCGCTGGGAAATGGTCGAGCAGCTCCGCGAGGACATCCGCAACTTCAAGAAGGAGACCGGCGTAGATCGCGTCGTTGTCCTCTGGGCCGCATCCACCGAGGTCTATGTACCCGTCGACGAGAACGTACACTACACCCTCGAAGCCCTCGAAAAGGCTATGAAGGAGGATGACAAGGAACACATCGCACCCTCGATGTGCTACGCATACGCCGCACTCTCCGAGGGCGCTCCCTTCATCATGGGTGCCCCCAACACCACCGTCGACATCCCCGCAATGTGGGAGCTCTCCGAGAAGACCGGTATGCCCATCGCAGGCAAGGACTTCAAGACCGGCCAGACCCTCGTGAAGTCGGGCTTCGCCCCCATCATCGGCACCCGTTGCCTCGGCCTCTCCGGCTGGTTCTCGACCAACATCCTCGGCAACCGCGACGGCCTCGTGCTCGACGAGCCCGCCAACTTCCACACCAAGGAAGTCAGCAAACTCTCTACCCTCGAGTCAATTCTCGTAGCCGAGGAGCAGCCCGACCTCTACACCAACTACTACCACAAGGTGCGCATCAACTACTATCCCCCGCGCAACGACAACAAGGAAGGCTGGGACAACATCGACATCTTCGG
>CAMWXQ010000165.1 GCA_947178235.1 uncultured Muribaculaceae bacterium | reverse complement strand
GGTACTACCTCCACGAGGTAGATTGTTTGTGTTTAGGCAGTTGTCCCCAGTGAGGTCTCCGCTTCGCTCCGCCCACACTGGGGTTTCCCTATGTCGTGCCTCTACGAGGCATACATGGCCTTCGGCCATAATATTAGCTCCGTAGGCATGAGTGACCGAACCATGCATTTTGAGTTATTATGGCGTCAACAACCTAATCGAGCAGGTAAGCGAAGTGTTTGTAGGCGAGGTCGTGAGGGGTGATTTCGCCGTCGGCGAGGCGTCGGGCATCGGTGGCGCTGACGCGGTCGCGAAGAAGCATCGAGCCCTTGTATCGGGCCGTGATGACAGTGTGCTTGCCCTCGCTCTCGACTTTGATGTCCGCAAAGGGCGAAAGGTCTGCCGGGCGGACAGTATAGTTGATGGAATACGGGATGTCCCGCACCCTGCCGGGCGTGGGGACGAGAATTCCCTGCTTCACGAGTGCATCAATATCGCGCAGGGCGGTGTCTTTGGAGACTCCAGCAAGCTTCTCCCAGTTCTTGGCGGTAAGTTTTGCATCATATCCGTCGAGGTAGCGGTTGAGCACCATCCTCTGGCGTTCGGTGATGACCGCCTGCGAGTGGGTATTCCAGAATGCAGCCTTGCGCAGAACCATGGAGAGCATGGCATCGGAGTCCTCGATGGCCGCGATGATGGCCTCGAAGTACCACACGAGCCACTCGGTTATGTCGCTGTTCCCACGTTGGGTTCGCTCCAAGACCTTGTAATAGTGGTTTTTGTCCTTCAAGATCTGGCGACTGAGGCTGTAAAAATGCATTCCCTCTCCGTCCAGGGCGGCCAAAACCATATCGGATATGGCTCGGGCGATGCGCCCATTGCCGTCATCAAAGGGATGTATGCTCACAAACCACAGATGGGCGATGGCCGACTTCAATATCGTCGGCGGATTTTCGGGCATGTTCATCCAACCTATGAAGCGGTCCATCTCATCAGACACACGATCCGGCGACGGAGCGCGGTAGTGAATCCTCTCGCGCCCGAATGAGCCCGAGACCACAGACATATCCTCGGTGCGGTATACCCCGACCGTCATCAATAGGGCGTTGGGGAACAATGCCCTGTGCCAGCCAAAGAGCCTCTGCTCGGTGAGTGGTTCACGCTGATTGTGCGTGGCATCGAGCATCATTTCGACAACACCATCGACATAGTGCGTGGGGTCTTTGGTCTTGGGCAACGACACACCGAATTTGCGGGCCACCGAACTGCGCACCTCATCTGTATCGAGGCGCACGCCCTCGATTTCGGATGACGCGACCACGTCATTGGTCACGGTCTCAACCGTGGCAGCCAACTGACTGTCGAACCCGATAGCAGCCATCCGCCCCGCGAGATAGCCGAGGCGGTGCATGGCAGTGATTTGCAAAGGATTGATGACCTCATCATCCCAAACAAAATCGGTCCAGTTGTTGTATTCGTGTATAAACATAATGGTAGCCCTTTAAGAATCCATTCTGAGTGCAAATATACAAAAACCACCAATAACTCGCAAATTTTGCGAGTTATTAGACGCAGGGTTGATACACATGGCCAAAGGCCATAGGTACCCCGCAGGGGTACGACATCAGAATCCCCAGTGTGGTCGGAGCGAAGCGGAGACCTCACTGGGGTAAGGTCACATACTAACGATGTCAACCTCGTGGAGGTTGAACAGCATCAACGTGATACGTCTGTGGGGTACTACCTCCACGAGGTAGATTGTTTGTGTTTAGGCAGTTGTCCCCAGTGAGGCCTCCGCTTCGCTCCACCCACACTGGGGTTCCCTATGTCGTGCCTCTGCGAGGCACCTTCGACAAAAAACGATTGGGTAGATTGGGCGGGGTGGAGTTTATTTGGTATCTTTGCATCGAAGAAATCAATACCTTTTTATTTATGAGATTCTTTATGGTTTGGGCTCTGGGGCTTTTGGCTGCCGGGGTCGCGGCGGGCAGGTCGGTGGCGACCCCCGATTCGGTCTATACGCTCGGGCCCGCGGCGGTTCTGCTCGACGCCTCGGTGCTCGAGGACAGGCCCACCGAATACATATATAAGGATGCCACGGCGGCTTTCAAGGCCGTGGAGCGGGCGGGGAGCGGGACGCTCATCGTCGCGCCGGGGGTCTACTGGCTCGACGATCCCGACGACCCCGAAGTGCGTGTCCCGCGCAAGGGCGAGGGTATCCCCTATGCCATCGAACTCGACATGGACGCGCTGACGGTGACGGCAACCAACGACGACCCCGAGCTGACGGTGTTCGCCACCAACCGCGGGCAGACGCAGGGAGCGGTGGGAAATTTCACGATGGTTCATTTCGCAGGCAAGTCGCTGACGCTCAAAAATGTGACGTTCGGCAACTACTGCAACGTCGACCTCACCTACCCCGGGCGTCCCGACCTGTCGCGCCCGCGACGCAAGGAGCCGATAGTCCAGGCGCAGGTGGGCATCTGCGCGGGTACGGACAGGCTCTTCGCCGAGAATTGCCGGTTCATCAGCCGCCTCAACCTCTGCCCCTTTGTCGGCGCTCCCCGCAGCCTCTATGACCGATGCTACTTCGAGTGTACCGACGACGCCCTCTCGGGCTCGGGGGTCTACTACCGCTGTACCTTCTCGTTTTTCAGTACCAAGCCATTCTACAACACCTCGCGCACGGGCGCGGTCTTCATCGACTGCGACATAGCTTCCCTCTCGCAGTCGCAGCAGCACCTCACCAAGATGCCGGGGGCGGTCACGATGGTCGACACACGCTTCACCACCCCCGGACGCGACGAGACACGCGCCCCGCTGTGGAGCCGCGACCCCGGGTCGGTCGTATGCTACCAGAGCGGCGTGACGCTCAACGGCCGACCCATCACGATAGACCCCGGGCGTCCCGAGATGTGGGTGGGGCTCGACGGCACACGGCTGATGGATGCATACAAGGTCACCCTCCCCTCGGGCGAAGTCATATATAATGTGTACAATCTCCTCGCGGGGGACGACGGATGGGACCCTCTCGGGCAGAGGGTCTCGATAGAGCGCGCCGAGAAAATGCTCGGACGCCGCCTCACGGGGCTCCCCGTCACGCTCGCCTTCGACCGCCCGACCTACCGCCTCGCCGCCGAGGGGGACACCGTCACGACGCGGGTCACCGAGCTACTTTGGGGCGGATATGCCGTGGACGGAGCCGCAGGATACAACCGAGAGTTCCCGAACTTCGTGAGTATGGACGGATGGCGCATGAGCGGGGTCAACCGATGGCCCGAGGAGGCTCGCGGGTACATGACCGCTACCTCGCCCGACGGACTGCGCGCCCGCTCCGAGATCATCGTCGGGCCATACCTGCGCCCCGCACCGACATTCGCCTCCGCGCCCGAGATCACTGCCGACAAGGCGGGCAGGAAACTGACAATCGCCTCGCGGCTCGCGGGCGGGGAGGAGGACGACCGCACCCTCGTCGTGTGGATGCGCGGCCAGGCACCCGACGGCTCTGACGCCGTGGCCGTATGCCAAGGGCGCATCTCGACCCACCGCGACTATACAATAACCCGTGCCGACAAGGGAGCCTACATCTCGGCCATCCTCTATCCCGAAGCCTACGGCACCGAGAGGGGCGAGGCGGTCACCGCCGTCTATCCCAAGCAGATAGGCACCCGCCACCTCGGGACACTCTCGGGCGAACAGAAACGGCTCTCGACCGACTTCTCGGAGATCCGCGTGGCCCATCAGCCGCGCCTTCTTCCCGGCATATGGACGCTCGACGCCTTCAAACCCGCCGACACGTCGCGCCAAGAGTGGGAGCCTCAGCCCGAGAATGCATGGTACTACGGCCACGGAGCCGATGCCGCGGCCGATGCCGTCGGGCTCGTACAGGCCACCAAGGGAGCACGCCTCTTCTACACCCCCGACCGACGCGAATGTCGCTCGATGCGCCTCGCGTGGGACCTCTGCCCCGCCAAACCTGTCGGCCAAGGCTTCGGCAGCGCTACCGACCAGTACATGGACCTCTACATAGCCTTCGACCCCGCCACCCTCTCGGGCTACGCACTGCGCATCCAGCGCACACCCGACTATGACAGAGCCGTCACCTTCACCCCCATGCTCCTCGACCGCGGCAAGGCCACCCCGCTCGCCGAGCCCGTGGCATCGAGCTGCTTCCGCACCCCCTGTCACATCGAACTCGCCATCGAAGACGGCATGTTGACCGCCACGGCCACGACCTCAGCCCCCGCCGCGACATCCGCCG
>CAMWXQ010000164.1 GCA_947178235.1 uncultured Muribaculaceae bacterium | reverse complement strand
GCACGAGAAGGTGAAGAGGATGCCCCCGGGCGCAATCTTGCGGAAGGCGGCTTCATTGAGGCGGCGGTATCCGACCAGGGCGTTCGTCAAGGCGCTGCGGTGCTTGGCGAAGGCGGGCGGGTCGAGGATGATGAGGTCATACGCCCCCTCGGGCATGTCGGCGAGATACTTGAAGGCATCGAGCGCAAACGACTTGTGGCGCGTGTCGCCGGGGAAGTTGAGGGCGATGTTGGCGTCGGTCAGAGCCACGGCCTTGGCCGACGAATCGACCGAGTGGACCTCGGTGGCCCCGGCGCGCATCGCGTAGACCGAGAAGCCTCCCGTGTAACAGAACATGTTCAGCACACGGCACCCGGGGCTGTATCGCTCGACCAGCGAGCGGTTGTCGCGCTGATCCACGAAGAAACCGGTTTTCTGCCCTTTGAGCCAGTCGATGTTGAATTGCAGCCCGTTCTCGACGGCGATGTTCGTGTGGAACCCACCTATTATATAATCATTGACCGGGTCGAGGCGCGCCTTGTAGGGGAGCGTGGTCTCGCTCTTGTAGTAGACATTCACGATACCCGCCCCGGGGAGGCGTGTCAGCTCGCGGGCAATCACCCCGCGGGCATAGTGCATACCCGGGCTGTGGGCTTGGAGCACGGCGGTGTCGCCGTAGATGTCCACGACACAGCCGGGGAGGAAGTCACCCTCGCCGTGCACCAGGCGCAGCGTCGAATTGTCGGGGCGCATGAGTCCGAGACGCTTGCGCAGGTCGAGTGCGGCGGCGAGGCGGCGCGCGTAGAAAGCCTCGTCGATCGCCTCGTCGGGGTCCGAGGTGAGGATGCGAACGGCGATGGAGCCTATCTCATAGTGGCCGCGGCCAAGGAAAGTGCCGTCGTGGGCGTGGACCTCGACGACATCCCCCTCTTCGAGCCCGTCGGGCAGGGTCTGTATCGCCCCCGAGAAAACCCAGGGATGAAAGCGCAGCAGCGAATCCTCCTTGCCACGCCTTAGGGTGATGACTTTATTCATTGATGATTAAGGTTTTTACTTGAAGAAGGCGCGGAAGATGTCGTTGGCGTTGGCGTAGAGCATGAGCAGGATGAGGAAGATCATGCCTGCATACTGGGCGTTGATGAGGACATTCTCCGAGACCTTGCGGCGGGTGACGACCTCCCAGAGGAGGAACATGATGTGGCCGCCGTCGAGCCCAGGGATAGGCAGGAGGTTCATGAAGGCGAGTGCCAGGGAGATGAAGGCCGTGATCTCCCAGAACGACAACCAGTTCCACTCGGCGGGGAACATTCCGCCGATGGCGCCGAAGCCGCCGACTTGTTTGGCCCCCTCCTTGGTGAAGACATGCTTCATCGAGGTGACGTAGTTCGTGAGGGTCGTGGTGCCGAGCTCCCAACCCTTCGGGAACGAGCCGAAGAAGCCGTAGCGCTCTGTGACGACGGGATAGACGTCGGTGAGCTTTTTTAGTTGGAAACCGAGCTTGCCCCCCTCGGTCGGGGTGATGGTGAAGGTCTCTGTACGGCCGTCGCGCTCGACGGTGACGGGCACGGTGCGCCCGGCATTGGCGAGGAGGGCGGCGGTCAACTCGCCGAACGCGGGTGTCGGGATGGTGTCGATGGCGATGATATGGTCACCCTCCATGAGCCCCGCCTTGGCCGCGGGCTCTCCGGGGATGACGCGGTCGATATAGACCGGGAGGCGATAGGACATGAAGCCCTTGTCCTTGTTGAGGCTGAGGATGAAGTCTTCGGGGATGGCGATGGTGACGGTGTCGCGGTGGTTGCGCAGGACCTTGACCTCCTTGGCCTCTGCCATGCGGAAGCTTGTGTCGGGGTCCGAGGCATCGAGCTTGACGCCGTCGGCCGAGAGGGGGATGTCACCGCTGCGGAAGCCCACGGCCTCGGCTGCGGGCACGAAGTCGAAGCCCTCGGTGGCGGCGTCGAAGGGGACATAGGCGGTGCCCCAGTGCCAGGCGATGCCGGCATAGATGAGGACGGCGAGGATGAAGTTGAAGAGCACGCCGCCGGCCATCACGAGGAGGCGCTGCCATGCGGGCTTGGTGCGGAACTCCCACGGCTGAGGCTCGCGGGCCATCTGTTCGGTGTCGAGGCTCTCGTCGATCATGCCCGCAATCTTGCAGTACCCGCCGAGGGGTATCCAGCCGATGCCATATTCGGTGTCGCGCCACGACGACTTCGACGGGTCGGCCCCGGGCTTGGCCTTCGGCTTCCACTTGGCTATCGAGAACCAGGGGTCGAAGAACATATAGAACTTCTCGACGCGGATACCGAAGATACGCGCGAATATATAGTGGCCGAACTCATGGATGACAACCAGGAAGGCCAACGCCAGCATGAACTGGACTGCTTTTATCAGAAAGGTCTCCAAGGGGATTGGGAATTATGAATTAAGAATTGAGAATTGCACCTATTATAGCTATTTTAGCTAAGATAGCTATAATAGCTACCATAGCTATCCCGCAATCACGCTCTTCGCATACCCGATAGCCTCGTTGTGGGTCGCCACATAGTCGTCGAGGGTCGGGGCGGCGATGTAGGGGATATGGTCGAGCGCATCGGTGATGGTGCGGTAGATGCCGTCGAAGGTTATCTCGCCGCGGAGGAATGCGGCGACCGCAACCTCGTTGGCGGCATTGATGACACAGGCCGTGTTGCCACCCTTTTCGAGCGCGAGGTGCGCGAGGGTCAGGCAGGGGAACTTCACCTCGTCCGGCTCCTCGAAGGTCAGCGTGGCGCAGTCCGCGAGGCTGAGACGGCGCTCGGCCGAGGGGAGGCGTGTCGCGTCGCCGAGTGCATAGCGGATCGGCAGGTGCATGTCGGGTATGCCGAGCTGTGCCTTGACGGCCCCATCGCGGAACTCTACCATCGAGTGGACTATCGACTGGGGATGCACGACGGCGCGTATCCGCTCGGGAGTGACCCCGAAGAGCCATCGCGCCTCGATGATCTCGAATGCCTTGTTGAGCATCGTGGCCGAGTCTATCGTGATCTTGGCCCCCATCGTCCACCGCGGATGGCGCAGGGCCTGGGCAGCGGTAGCGCGGGCTGTCTCCTCGGCCGTCCATGTCCGGAAGGGGCCTCCCGAGGCGGTGATGATCAGCCGCTCGACCGTCTCGGGATCCTCCCCTACCAGGCACTGGTAAATGGCCGAGTGCTCGGAGTCGACAGGGATGACACGCGAGGGAGATTCTCCGAGGAGGCGGGTGATGAGCTCGCCGGCCACGACGAGGGTCTCCTTGTTGGCCAGGGCAATCTGCTTGCCGGCACGGATGGCGCGGACGGTGGGCAGCAGGCCGCTGTACCCGACGGTGGCCGTCACAGCCGTGTCGAAGTCGGGACGCTCCATGGCGTCGGCCAGAGCCTCGGGGCCCGCGGCGGTCTCGATGCCGAGGGGGGCGAGAGCATCGCGCAGCTCGGCGTATCGCGATGTATCGGCGATGACGGCGAGAGCGGGTCGGTGCTTCATGGCCTGGGCCACGAGCATATCCACATTGCTCCCCGCCGCGAGCACCGTCGCCTTGAAGCGGTCGGGAAATTGCGAAATGACGTCGAGGGTCTGGGTCCCAATCGACCCCGTCGAACCCAAGACGGCTATATTATGGGGCATATCCGGTTTAGAAATTCGTTTTCAATCTACAAAGATACGAAAAATATCTGAGACTTGGGCGAAGGGAAGCTATTTTTAGGTACATCAAACGATTATTTAGAGGATTTTTGGATAAATAAAGTTATGAAGATGCCCCGCAGTGGCACAACATCCGAAACCCCAGTGTGGTCGGAGCGAAGCGGAGAACCTCACTGGGGGAGCCATAATCAAACCGATTCAACCTCGTGGAGGTTGCACAGCATCAACGTGATACGCCTATACAGATACGATTCTCCGATTATTTTTCGAGGATTTGGGTGGCGAACGAAAAAATTTGATTACCTTTGCATTGTGATGTCCGCGGCATCGACGATTCGACCATATCGAATCCGACACGGAATCACAGACATAAGTAAGAAGCGCATATTGGTGCTTTGTTCTTGGCTTGTTCAGAACTTTCCACAATCCGAACCTCCAATTCGAGAACAATGCAACGGTAGACGCCACGGGTATGTATGTACCCCTATGGCTCATTTCAGGCAGTTTTTTGCTTGGAATGAGTTTAGGGTATCTACATAATTCAGCGTGGAGTCCTCGTTGCTCGATCTCAATTAGGGGTCAGCGGATTTTTCCGGTTGGCAGGAGGTGATGTCAGAGTATAGTGTTATC
>CAMWXQ010000163.1 GCA_947178235.1 uncultured Muribaculaceae bacterium | reverse complement strand
CATGACCCGCGCCTCGCCCGTGTGATGACAGACTCGCTCATGAAACGAGACATCATCCTCATGAAGCAAGCCAACATCAATGCCGTGCGCACAAGCCATTACCCGAATCATCCTCGGTGGTACGAACTCTGCGACTCACTCGGTCTCTATGTCATGGACGAGGCCAACATTGAGGAACACGGACTGCGCGGAACCCTCGCGAGCACCCCCGACTGGCACGCAGCCTTCATGGACCGCGCCGTGAGGATGGCCGAGCGGGACAAGAACCATCCCAGCATCATATTTTGGAGTATGGGCAACGAGAGTGGCTATGGGCCAAACTTCGCTGCTATATCCGCATGGCTCCATGACTTTGACCCCACACGTCCTGTCCATTACGAGGGAGCCCAGGGAGTTGATGGAGAGCCAGACCCCGTGACCGTCGACATCATCAGTCGCTTCTATCCCCGCGTCATGGATGAATACCTCAATCCCGGCATCGAAGATGGCTCGGACAAGGAAAGAGCCGAGAATGCACGTTGGGAGCGGTTGCTATCCATAGCGAAGCGGGACAATGACAACCGCCCTGTACTCACAAGCGAATACGCACATGCTATGGGCAATGCCATGGGCAACCTCCGCGAGTATTGGGATGAAATTTACAGTCACCCGCGTATGGCTGGAGGATTCATTTGGGATTGGGTGGACCAAGGCATCATCCGCACTCGTCCCGATGGCAAGACCGAGGTGTCCTATGGTGGAGATTTCGGGGACAAACCCAATCTCAAAGCATTCTGCCTCAACGGCGTCGTTATGGCCGACCGAACTCTGACACCAAAGTATTATGAAGTCAAGGCCGTCTACTCTCCGATTTCGCTCACTCTCGACTCATTTGACCCCAAGACAGGAGAGGTTTCCTTAAAAATAGTCAACCGCAACCACCACACCGATCTCTCTGCCTATCGTGCCGAGTGGACGCTGCTCCGCGATGGGCGCAATATAGAGGTTGGTGACCTCCCATTGCCCGATCTGAAACCAGGTGAGACAGGAATTTCCCGAATAAAACTCCCCGCGGATGACGACCTATCCGATCTGAGGCTTAACATATCTGTGCTTCTCCGCAATGCAATGGTTTGGGCTCCCGAAGGGCATGAGATATGCAAAACTCAACTCCTTCTCGCCGATCATCAGACCAAGCAGCCCACATTCACGGATGCCCCCTTGGCCGTAAACAAAATCGAATCCGCCCTCGTCGTCAACACCGATAACTTTGCGGCATCATGGAGCCTGCGCGACGGCTCGCTGAACTCATATATATATGGTGGAAACCAACTCATAGACGGAAGTGGCTTCCAAGCCTACCGCGCTCCGACCGACAACGACAAAGGGTTCGGGAATTGGCTCGCGAAGGACTGGGACAAGACGGCTCTTGCGACGCCTCAAATCACCTTGGAATCCATCACGCATGACATTACGGACAAAGGTGTAGTCGTAAAGACCATACAGACCTATGCATACAACGGTGGCTCGATCAAGGTCTCATCGCTATACCGCGTTCATTCTGATAGCTCGATTGAGGTCACACAGACCTATACACCCGAAGGCAGCCTTCCGCCTTTGCCGAGGCTTGGTATGTGGCTCAAACTCCCAAACAAATATGACCGCGTTGAGTGGTGGGGCTACGGGCCGACCGAAAGCTATCCCGACCGCCACGAGGCAGTGACCGTCGGCCGCTGGGGCGCCATGGTCGGTGACCCCTATACCCACTATCCACGCCCACAGGAATCGGGCAATCTCGAATCTATCTCCGAAATATCTGTCACCTCCGCAAACGGTACTGGATTGCTCGTTACCTCACCCGAGCGCGTCATCTCAGCCTCGGCCCTGCCGTGGTCTGCCACAGAAATCGCGAGTGTAACCCATGACTGCGATCTCCCCGAGAGCTGTGCCACATGGCTCTGTCTCGATGCGGCTGTCCTCGGGCTTGGCAATAGCAGCTGTGGCCCCGGCGTACTGAAAAAATATTCTATACCCGAGGGGCCACACACCCTCTCCATAGTCCTTACTCCAATCTCAGCACGATGAAACCGACCAAAACCATATTACTTGCGGCTGCTCTCACCGCCCTGTCCCTGTCGGCAACGCCTGCGCTCGAAGACTCCTTCAAGGAGCCATCAGTCGAAGCTGCTCCGTGGTGTTTTTGGTACTGGATGTACGGCGCAGTGAGCGAGGAAGGGATCAAGGCCGATCTCGAAGCAATGAAGAGGGTAGGACTCGGGGGTACATACCTCATGCCTATCCGTTCTGCTGCTGACGCTCCCCAATTCGGCGGGACAGCTTCGCAGCTCACACCCGAGTGGTGGCGCCTCGTCGGACGCAGCATAGAGCTCGCTGACAGCCTCGGACTTAGGCTCGGTATGCACATCTGCGACGGATTCGCACTCGCGGGCGGCCCGTGGATCACCCCCGAAGAGTCGATGCAGATGGTGGTGAGCAGTGATACAATAGTCAGCGGCGGAGAGATCTCTATCACTATGCCGCGACCCAAGAGCCGCGAGGGATACTACGAAGATATTTCGCTCCTCGCCCTCCCTGTGCGTGGTACACAGATTCCGGACCCAATACGAATTTCGGTCGGCGGAGGAATGAAACAGACCGAAAAGGGATTTACTGCCAAGACACCTGGTTGGATTCAGTACGAATACCCCACGGATGTCACTGTCTGCAATCTCGAGATTGAGCCGGACGGTAACAACTATCAAGCCCATCGCCTCACTCTCTCCGTTTCTGAGGATGGCGAGGATTTCCGCGAGGTCACTCGTTTGGTTCCTGCGCGACACGGATGGCAGAATACAGACTGCGCCTCCACCCATGCCATCCCGCCTGTCACCGCCCGACACTTCCGTCTGTCATGGACACCCGAAGGCAGCGAACCCGGGAGCGAAGACCTCGATGGCGCCAAGTGGAAGCCCGTATTTAAAGTCCGCAATGTAACCCTCTCCGGTCAGCCTAAGATCCATCAGTGGGAGGGTAAAGCGGGTCTTGTGTGGCGCGTCAGCCGCGAAACGGATTCAATCACAATCCCCGATTCTCTCTGTGTCACTAATACCGACATCATAGACCTCACCGAATATCTCAACGGTGATACTCTCACTGCATCCCTCCCCGCAGGCGAGTGGCGACTGCTTCGTACAGGCCACACATCGACCGGGCACACAAACGCAACCGCAGGAGCGGGCAAGGGACTCGAAGTGGACAAATTCAACCGCGTCGCGGTCGCTAAACAGGTCGACAACTGGTTCGGGCGTGTATTCGAGATAACCGACTCGGCAACGGCACACCGAACACTTACCAATATGCACGTCGACAGTTGGGAATGTGGCAGTCAGAATTGGAGCCGCGACCTCCCCGCCGAATTCGAGAAACGACGGGGTTATAGCCTCCTCCCATGGATTCCAGTGTTATCGGGCATACCTATGGAGAATGTCGCTGCTTCCGAGCGTGTGCTTAGAGACCTCCGCACGACAATCGCCGAACTCGTCCGCGATGTGTTCTATGACGTGTTGGCCGAAAAAGCCCGAGAGTATGGCTGCACTCTCTCCGCAGAGTGTGTCTCTCCGACAATGGTGAGCGACGGTATGATGCACTTCGGCTCAGTCGACCTCCCGATGGGCGAATTTTGGTTCCGCAGCCCGACACACGACAAACCGAACGACATACTCGACGCAATCCACGGGGCCCACGCCTACGGGAAGAATATTGTACAGGCCGAGGGATTCACCGAGGTGCGCGGAACTTGGGACGAGACCCCCGCGATGATCAAGACCCTGCTTGACCGCAACTATGCACTCGGAGTCAACCGCATCTTCTATCACGTCAATGCCCACAATCCTTGGCTCGACCGCCGTCCGGGCATGACGCTCGACGGCATCGGCCTCTTCTTCCAACGTGACAATACATGGTTCGAGGATGGCGGACGTGGTCTCACCGACTATATGCGCCGCTGCCAGGCGATGCTCCAATACGGTACTCCTGTGGTCGACATAGCCGTCTTCACGGGCGAGGAGATTCCTCGCCGCGCAATCCTTCCCGACCGCCTTGTTCCCTCGCTTCCGGGGCTCTTTGGCGAGGAGCGCGTCAATGCCGAGCGCGAACGACTTGCCAACATCGGCCAACCGCTCCGAACCATGCCTGTGGGCGTGACACATTCTGCCAATATGGCCGACCCCGAAAAGTGGATCGACCCGCTCAGAGGTTACACCTATGATTCGCTCAATAAGGATGCACTCCTCAGC
>CAMWXQ010000162.1 GCA_947178235.1 uncultured Muribaculaceae bacterium | reverse complement strand
ATTACCAAGTGGCTAAGCGGACAACACAACTTCACAATTTCCACGCTCGCTATGCTTGCTTCATTCTTTGGTCAACCGATAATTACCGTTGCATAAGTACGGAAAGAAACTCAACCGCATAAACGAAGTCGGGGAACATCCCCCATCCACTCGGCAATCCCCAAAATAGCCACGGCCTTACAAGTGATTGGATTTAACCTATCTGTATTATTCTTGTCGGAATACACGCAGGGGCAAATTAAACCTTTTCAGAATTATCGGGTCAAGTTAATACATAATCCCCCCAATCATGAAAAGAATCGCTCTATTCGTTTTCTTGCTAAGCTCGTGTTTAAATGTCATTTACGCCCAGCGTAGTCATTCCGTACCCAAAGAAATCATCGATGCATTCGCTGCCCAGACAGACACGGTCAGCGGACAGTTAATTCAATACCGAGAAACCCTCATCCGGCCCGAGGCATCTGACTCAGCCGCGTTGGTCATCTTCTTGCATAGTGCCGGTGGTCGGGGCAGCGACAACCTCTCGCATCTCGGTATGCCTGCCGTAAAAGATATATATGACTATCTCCGAGGGCACAATATTCACTGCTACTTCCTTGCCCCTCAGTGCCCGAAGACAGCCTCATGGAACGGCACTGCTCCCGGTGGAGACAGGCCTCGCGGCAATGGTTCGAGTCCGCATCGTCCACTTTTTGGAGACCGCAAGGAGAAACTCGATGACTCAACTCCTTACGTCAGGCACTTGATTCCCTTCTTGGAAAAATTCATCGCCGAGCATCCGATCAGCAAATCGAAAATATACATTTTAGGTGCATCGATGGGAGCAGCGGGTGTGTGGGAGCTTCTTGCGGAAAATCCAGGGTTCTTCACGGCGGCAATGCCTGCATCGGGCGCTTATCGAGGAAAAGACTTATCTCCATTCAAACATACCCCGATTGTATGCACAACGGGTACTAACGAAAATTCGTATGACAAAAACAAACGGGTCATCGACAAGCTGCGTAACGCGGGCGCCGATGCCACGTTCATCCCATTAGAAGGTATGCGCCACGCGGATGCTTGCAATAATGCTTTCACAGAGCGAAATTTAGATCTGCTCTTCTCGAAACATCGATAACCGAAATCACCATCGAGCGCCACAAATCTCTCTGTGAGCAATAAAATATATTGACGTGTAGCCGAAAAATGCTTATCTTTGCGGTATGACAAAAGCTGAACGATTGAAGATTTGCGACTGGGCTTTGGCGATCCTTCTGCCGATCGTCCTCGCTTCAAGCATACAGTTGGAGGCGACTTCGAGCAGAGGTGACGTCCCAGTGATACTCCATGCGATTGTCGCTCTGACCTTCATGTGCCTTATCGTCAGGCACATTTATCTCCACTTCCAGTGGAAAAAATGGCTGACAAAATTCAGCAAACTCAAATTCCCGACCCGCATACTCTGGTGGCTATACGTTTTGACATTCCTGTCGGGTATCGCCACGTTCATACATTGGCTCATCGAGAATGAGCATACTCCTTTGGGTGGAATCCACGGCAAAATCGGATTCCTCATGTTGGGCTTCGCAATCGCCCACACCATCAAGCGCATAAGATTCTTCAAACGGAAACCCAACAACCCGTCAAAGTAACGGCGCACGTCACCGCTGCCCCTCGGGGACACTGAATTCGTAGCGGTTGGTTACGTATCGACCGGGATTGTTGAAGTTCAGTACCTTTGCGGGGCTTCCGGCGCAGGTACTCCCAGCAGGGAGGTCCCGCGTGACGACGGCGCCGGCACCGATCGTGGTCTCCGCCCCGATCTTCACATCCTCAATGATACATACCGACGGACCGATATAGACGTTATCCCCGATGATCGCAGGTGTGTTGTGATTGGTGCCTATATTCAAGAATTGGCCGATATTCACATTGTTGCCTATGATGGTGTCCTCATTGATCACGATGCAGATTTTGTGACCGATATACAACCCATAACCTATCCGCGTCGTATATGGGATGTCAATCTTGCTGAAAAAAGAATTGACCCTCAGCATAGCCTTGCAGAGTCTGAAAAACACACCTTTATAAGCACACAGGCGGTGCCATACGAGAAACGAGAATGGATGGGTCAAGGCATAGAGCAAAACCGCCGACTTGGACTTCTTGGCACACTGCCATCGGTGTAAATCACTGTTGATCAGCTCCAGACAGTCACCATAATTCTCCGGCCTCGGAAGATAGAAGAACTCTTCTTGGTTCAAGTATATTTTCTCGTATCGCATAGCTGACAGATTTTGGGGGAACAGGGACTATGACTGCTTGATCTCCTTCACTGGGCGGCAGGGGGTGCCGAGGGCGAGAGTGTTGGCGGGTATGTCGCGGGTAACGACGCTGCCGGCACCGATGACGGCCCCATCGCCGATAGTGACGCCGGGGAGGACCGTAACGTTCGACGCTATCCAAACGTTGTTCCCGATGGTGATTGGGAGGGCCTTCATGATGCCCGCATTGCGCTGCGCGTATCTAATGTCGTGGGTTATGGTGCTGAGCGTCGCGTTAGGACCGATGAAGATATTGTCCCCTATCCTCACCTCTGCCTCGTCGAGTATGGTGAGGTTGAAGTTGCTCGCAAAGTTCTCGCCGATATGGATATTGAAGCCGAAGTCGCAGTGCATGGGGCTGTGTACAATGAACTTCTCACCAATGCTGCCGAATATCTGCCGTATCAAGGCCTCGCGCTCCGCGCTACGCGACGGGGGAAGCATATTAAGCCGATGACACCGTTCCTCGCACTCGGCGAGGGCCGAGCGGAGCCCGTCGGTGAATCCGTTCATCCACTCCCCGCGTCTGAGGAGGCCCAAGTCTCTGTCAAGTTCGCTGTTATCCATATTCCGAGAGTATTGAAACAAAGAAAGGAAAGACTTCGGCTTTGAAATCTTTCCTTTCGGGAATTTCGGTGAGTAGTGAATCCGGGATTCGAACCCGGGTCTCCACCGTGAGAGGGTGGCGTGCTAACCACTACACTAAATCACCGTGTCGTTTTCCTTTTTGCACTGCAAAGGTACGGCGAATTTTCGGTCTGTGCAAGAGCCGAGGCCCATTTAACACAAATTTAACAAAAACTTACGAGATTGTCACCTCGCCGCAAATATCCTCCGCAAATCGGGCGCGGACCTCCGAGGGGGTCAGCCCGAGGCCGAAGAGATACATCAGCTTGGTTATCGCAGCCTCAGTGGTCATGTCGTGGCCCGAGATGACACCCGCATCCTTCAACTGCTCGCCAGAGACGTAGCGGCCCGAGTGTACACTGCCGTTGACGCACTGGGTCGTGTTCACGATCACCATTCCGCGGTCGAGGGCCTCGGCGAGAGCATCGACGAACCACGGCGCCGTCGGGGCATTGCCCGCACCGAAAGTCCTCATCACCACACCCTTGATTCCGGGCGTGGAGAGCAGGTGGCGCAGCGTCTCGGGACGCATCCCGGGATTGAGCTCAATCACCATCACCGACGTATCCATGGCCGTGTGGACTTTGAGCGGTCCCGATTTGGCAGGGCGGTAGAGGTTCTTGGGCTCGAAGTGTATGCCGAGACCGATCTTGGCGAGCGAGGGATAGTTGTTGCTCTTGAAGGCGTTGAAGTTGTCGGCACTCATCTTGGTCGAACGGTTGCCGCGCCACAGATAGTTCTCGAAGAGTATGGCGACCTCCCTCACCAGAGGCTTGCCGTCGGCGTCGCGCGCGGCAGCTATCTGCAATGCCGTGATTAGGTTCTCCTCGCCGTCGGTACGCACCTCCCCTATCGGCAGCTGCGAACCGGTGATGATCACAGGCTTCTCCAAACCTTGGAGCATGAAGGAGAGCGCCGACGCCGTATAGGCCATCGTATCCGTGCCGTGGAGCACCACGAACCCGTCATAATCGTCATAATGGTTGCCGATGGCCGTGGCTATCTCGGCCCATCCCTCGGGCCCCATGTCCGACGAGTCGATGGGGTTGAACTGGATGTTGTCGATATGATAGTCGAGCATCTTCACCTTGGGCACATTGTCCATGAGGTGGGTGAAGTCGAAGGGACGGAGGGCCTTGGTCTCGGGGTCCTCTATCATTCCTATTGTACCTCCTGTATAGATTATGAGTATTCGTGGTGTAGGCATGGGCGCAGCCTTTGAGGTGGGGGGAATTATTGCTTGACTTGACGTTGGCGACCTCAGCCGATCTTCGAGCCGGGGGCCACGGGGGCCGAGGGCTCGATGAGCACGAGCGAGCCGTCCGAGCGGACTGCCGAGAGAATCATGC
>CAMWXQ010000161.1 GCA_947178235.1 uncultured Muribaculaceae bacterium | reverse complement strand
TCCTTGCCGTGGGGATTCTGTGCCGTACCGGTCTTGCCGGCCACCATAATGTCAGGCAGATTGGCCGTGCGGCACGTTCCGCCGGTGACGGCCATACGCATACCCTCGGCCACCGCCTCGAACCATTTGCGGTCAATATCGGGCGTGCGCACGTCAAGCAGCCCGTCGGGCATCACGGTGTCCTGAATGGCCTTGACCGCATGGGGGGTGATGAAGTGGCCGCGATTGGCGATGGTGGCGCAGAGATTTGCCATCTGCAGGGGAGTGGCAAGCACCTCGCCCTGACCGATGGAGACGGAGATGATGGTGTTCGCGCTCCAATGGCCGTCGCCATACCATTTATTATAAAAGTCGACGTTGGGTATGAAACCTCGGTACTCGCCGGGGAGGTCGATGCCGAGTTTGTAGCCGTAGCCCTGCGAGATCATATGGTGTTTCCAGATGTCGAAGGCCTTGGCGGGTGTTCCATACTTGCCGCGCTTGTCGATCATGGCCTTGAAGCCCCAACAGAAAAAGGCGTTGCACGATGTCTGCAAGGCAGGTTTGAGCGGGAGGGGCGAGCCGTGGCCGTGGCATCCGACACGCAGGCCACCCGAGATGAATCCGTGGGCGCAGGGGAAGGTTGTGCCCGTGGTGATGATACCCTCCTGCAAGAGAATAAGACCCTGGGTGGGCTTGAATGTCGAACCGGGAGGATATGTAGCTTGGATAGCGCGGTTGAGCAGGGGGCGGTCGAGGTCCTGCATCATCTTATTGTAGTTGGCCCCGCGCTCGCGGCCTATGAGGGTCGAAGGGTCGTACGATGGTGCCGAGACAAGGCAGAGAACCTCGCCGGTCTCGGGCTCGATGGCGACGACGGCACCCTTCTTGTTCATCATCAGCGACTCGGCGTACTGTTGGAGCTCGATGTTGAGGCTGAGGGTGATGTTCTTGCCCGCCACGGCGTCGCGGTCGAGCGCGCCCTCCTCATATCGGCCACGGATACGGCCGAGGGCATCGCGCATCAGCACCTCGGCACCTTTCTGACCGCGCAGGTATGTCTCGTAGGTATTCTCGATACCGACGTCGCCGATATAGTCGCCGCGGAAGTAGTAGTCATCCTTCTCGATGTCCTTCGGGGAGACCTCGCGGACATTGCCGAGGACATTGGCGGCGGCCTTGTAGTTGTACTCGCGCAGGATGCGCTTCTGAATATAGAAGCCGGGGAAGCGGTAGAGCTTCTCCTGCAAGCGTCCGTAGTCCTCGGCGGTGAGGTGAGTAAGCAGACGCTGGGGCGAGTAGGTGGAGTAACCGGGATTGCGGCGTCGGTCGCGCATGTCGGCGAAGCGCTTGCGCAGCTCCTCGGGGGTCAATCCTACCGAGCGGCAGAAGTCGATGGTATCGAATCCCTCCTTGGGGATGTCGCGGGGGATGACCATGACATCGTAGGAGGGCTGATTGTAGACAACGAGGCGCCCGTCGCGGTCATATATGATTCCGCGCGAGGGGTAGACCGTCTTGCGCAGGAAGGCGTTGGAGTCGGCATACTCCTTGTACTTGGAGTCGGCGACCTGCAAATTGAACAGTCTTATGAGGAATATGGCGGCGAGGACGACGATGAACCCGCCTATGACGTATTGGCGCTTGGCCAGGTTATAATCTTTTCTCACTTCGGGGTGTCATTAGGCTGTCGATGCCCAGCATTATAATCATGGAGAGGAGTGTGCTGAACACGATGCGCAGCAGGAGTTGGAGAGGATGGAAGAATGTGAAAGCCTCGATGGTGAAAATGAGGAAACAGTAGAGGAGTGTGGTCGTGAGCAGGTATTTGAGGTAAATCCCCGTGCCGAGCGAGAGCATCGACGGCTCGGGCTTTGTGAGGTCCTCCTCGCGCGGGACGTATAGGCGGAGGATAGGACGGCGGCAGAGGGCAAGGATGGTGCAGGCCATTGCGTTCATCCCATATGTGTCCGAGAAGATGTCGACAATCAGCCCGAGGAAGAAGCCGATGGTGAGCATCCAGTTGAGCGACAAGGTGATGGGGAGACGCAGGATGACGTAGATGAACACCATGGGCACCGCCGTGTTGAAGAGCGACACATGGTTGAACACAAGCACCTGGGCCAGTACCAGTATGAATGTGAGAAGTATGAATTGGAGTAACGTCTTGCTCACGTCTTGGAATAGGTATTGATAGTCTTGATTGGTCTGCGGGAGGCGGCCGATTGGCCGCGGGCGCGGTCAGATGGTGGTCTTGACCTGCAACTCCTTCTCGACATCTTCGAGCTCCTCCTTCATCTTGTCGCGGATGACGCGGACGGTGCTGAGGGTCGAGAAGTCGGTGAAGAGCTTGATGCGGAGAGTGTAGAAGTTGTCCTCCCTGTCGCGTTCGCCCGAGAGGATGGTGCCGACGGGTACGCCCGCGGGGAAGGCGGATGAGTAGCCCGAGGTAACGACGGTGTCACCCTTGACAAACTCGGCGTGCTTGGGGAGCTCTTCGAGGATTGCCTCGCCGGGGTCCTTGCCGTCCCACACGAGTGAGCCTACCTGATGCTCGCCCCCCTTGACCATACACGAGAGGCGCTGGTAGGGGTTGAGGACCGACATGACGCGCGCGCTGTGGGGGCCGACGACATTGACCACGCCGACGATACCGTTCTGGTCTATCACACCCATCTCGGGTTCGATTCCGTCGAGGGTACCCTTGTCGATGGTGATGTAGTTGTGCGAGCGGTTGATCGAGTTGTTGATGACGTCGGCGATGATGAAGTGGTAGCGTTGGAGCTCGGGGATGACGGTCATCGAGTCGGCGTAGAGCTTCTGGCGCAGTTCGGTGATCTGAGCGTTGAGTGCGTACACTTCGAGTTCGAGGTCAGAGTTTCGGCGTTGGAGGTCGTGGTTGATGTCGCGCAGCGAGAAGTATGAGGTCACGCCGTTGGTGAGCCTGTAAAGTCCCGAGGACACGACATTAGCCGACGTGAGGTAGACATGGTGCTGGTACGGGTTGTTGGCCGTCAGCAATATCGTGGACAACACGAGGTACAGCGCGCAGAGGAACCACGAGCTGTACTTGACCAGGAATTTGACGAGTTCGGACAAGAGGGTGAAAGAATTAAAAATTATGAATTAAGAATTAAGAATTGAGGCTGGGGGATCAATTCTTAATTCTTAATCTTTAATTCGTAATTATCTCAACGGATGAGGAACGAGAAGGTCTCGATGTTTTTGAGGGCGACACCCGTACCCTTGGCAACGGAGAGGAGCGGATCCTCGGCGATGTGGAACTGGATGCCGATCTTGTCGGTGAGACGCTTGTCGAGGCCGCGGAGCATGGCGCCGCCGCCGGCGAGGAAGATGCCGTTCATGACGATGTCCGAGTAGAGTTCGGGGGGAGTCTCGTCGAGGGCTTGGAGTACGGCTGCCTCGATGCGCGAGATAGACTTCTCGATGAAATGCGAGATCTCCTGGTAGCTCACGGGCACCTCCATGGGGAGGGCAGTCATCTTATTGGGTCCGCGGACGATGAAGTCCTCGGGGGGATTTTCGAGCTCGGTGAGGGCTGAGCCTACATGGATCTTGATCTGCTCGGCAGTGCGCTCGCCGACCTTGACGTTGTGGACGCGGCTCATGTGCTCCATGATGTCCTCGGTGAGGTCGTCGCCGGCCACCTGGATACTCTTGTTGGAGACGATGCCGCCGAGCGAGATGACGGCGATCTCAGTCGTGCCGCCGCCTATGTCGACGATCATGTTGCCCTGGGGGGCGAGTACGTCGATGCCGATGCCGAGGGCCGCAGCCATCGGCTCGTAGATCATATATACGTCACGGCCACCGGCGTGTTCCGAGGAGTCGCGGACGGCGCGGACCTCGACCTCGGTCGAACCCGAGGGGATGCCCACGACCATCTTCATGGAGGGGGAGAACCAGTTGCTCTTCGAGCTCGCCTTCTTGATGAGGCCGCGGATCATCATCTCGGCGGCGTTGAAGTTGGCGATGACACCCTTGCGCAGGGGGCGGATGGTCTCGATGCCGTCGTTCTCCTTGCCCTGCATCAGCTTGGCCTCGCGTCCGACGGCGATGAGTTTGCCGGTACGCTTTTCGAGGGCCACGATCGAGGGCTCGTCGATGACGATGCGGTCGTTGTGTATGATAATCGTATTGGCCGTTCCGAGGTCAATCGCGATTTCTTTCGTGAAAGAGAAAAGTCCCATTTATTATTGAATACGGGGATGAAAAAAGTGTATTTATGCGAATGGCTGAGTGGTTGGGATCAGTGCTTGAAGTGGCGGAAGCCGGTGGTGACCAT
>CAMWXQ010000160.1 GCA_947178235.1 uncultured Muribaculaceae bacterium | reverse complement strand
GACACATACAGTTTGACAGCACCGTCTGGGGACGCCTCACCGACCCCGACTTCCAGCGCACCCTGCTCCTCGCGGGCTTCGACCCCGACTATATCACGGGCCTCCTCATCGAGTTCATCAACAAGACCGTGGCCGACCGCCCCGCCGACCTCGAAATCACCCTCTCGATCTCGGACTTCCTGCGTCTGCCCAACTGGGACTCGGAGGACGAGCAGGCCCACCTGCGCCGTATGTTCGAGGAGGCCGATGCCGACGCGTTCCTCCTCCCCTTCGACCTCACATCGCCCGATCAGCTCGAAATGCTCCGCTGGGCTCCCGCGGGCAAGCGCGTCATCATCGGGCTCGTGGACGGCTCGAAGTCGGGTCTCGAAAGCGTCGACGACATCGCGAATGCCGTGCGCGTGGCCCAGCGCTACATCGCCCCCGAGAAACTCAGCATCTCGCCCACCTGCGGCTTCAAGGTCCCCGACCGCGAGCTCCAAGGCCTCAACTACGAGACCCAGTGGACAAAGATCGACCTGCTGAAAAAGGCAGCGGAGATGGAATAATTAAGAATTAGGAATTATGAATTAAGAATTTATATGACTTATACGACTTATAAGATTTATAAGACTTATATCCCCAATTCTTAATTCTTAATTCATAATTCATAATTGAGATATGGATACCATTACGATCAAGGGTTTCCCTCCCATGACCCGCGGGGAGCTGTACGAGGCTGCCGAGCGCGTCACAAGGGAGCATCACGGGGACCGGCACTTCGACTCGTGCTCGATCATCAATGCCCGCTCGGGGCTCTGCGGCGAGGACTGCAAGTGGTGTGCCCAGGCCGCACGGTACAGGACCGGCGCCGCCGAGTATCCCCTCGTCGACCGCGAGACCTGTCTCTCGATGGGGCGCTACAATGCCTCGAAGGGTATCGGACGCTTCTCGCTCGTGACCAGCGGGCGCCTCATGGGGCCGCGCAGCATCGAGCGGGTCTGCGGATACTACCGCGACCTCGCCCGCGAGTGCCCCGGCATGGGGCTCTGCGCTTCGATGGGCCTCCTCCCACCCGAGGCCATGCGGGCCTTGAAGGAGGCGGGGGTCGAGCGGTACCACTGCAATATGGAGACCGCTCCGTCCTTCTTCCCCAAGCTCTGTTCGACCCACACCCAGGAGGACAAGCTCGCCACCATCCGTGCCGCCCGCGAGGCAGGGCTCGAAATCTGCTCGGGCGGAATCATCGGCATGGGCGAGACCGAGGAGCAGCGTATCGAGTTCGCCGAGTTCCTCGCCGGAATCCAGCCCGTGAGTATCCCCATCAATATCCTCGTGCCGATCCCCGGGACGCCGCTCGCCGACATGCCCCCGCTCAGCGACGATGAGATCCTCACGGCGGTGGCCGTGATGAGGCTCCTGAATCCCCGCGCCGTCATCCGCTTTGCGGGCGGGCGGTCGCTCATCTCGCCCGAGACCCAGAGGCGCGCCCTGCGCATGGCAGTGAACGGCGCCATCATGGGTGACCTGCTCACCACCGTCGGCGCCGTCATCGACGAGGATATGCGCATGGCCCGCGAATGTGGATACACCACCGAGACAAAGACCCAACCAACACCCCAAGACCAACAATGACAACATCCTCAGCCCCCGCCGTCGTCATCTACGGCGCATCATCGGACCGCATCCCCCGCGTCTATCTCGACGCCGCCCGCAGGGTAGGCCGGCTGCTTGCCGAGCGCGGCGTGACCCTCGTCTCGGGCGGCGGTGCCCGCGGCGTCATGGGCCATGCCATCGAGGGGGCCACCGAGGCGGGCGGCCGCACCGTCGGCGTCCTGCCCCAGTTCATGATCGAGCGCGGATGGGCCCATCCCTCGCTCTCCGAGGTCATCTCCACCCCGACGATGCATGTCCGCAAGGCCACGATGGCCGGGATGTCGTCGGCGGCCATCGCCCTGGCCGGCGGCATCGGTACACTCGACGAGCTCGCCGAGATGATGACGTGGAGCCAGCTCGGGCTCTTCGGCGGCCCTGTGATCATACTCAATACCGAGGGGTTCTACGACCCCCTGCTCGGGATGTTCGACAAGATGACCCGCGAGGGCTTCATGCGCGGCGACTGCATCCCCGCCACCGTCGTATCCACCCCCGAAGAAGCCATCACCGCCACAGGACTATGACCTACTCGGACACACATCCGGTAACCGGCTATCCCACCGATACCCTCTATGTCATGGGTGGGCGCGAGGCGCAGACCTGCATCCGCGAGGCAGGGCCGATGAGCCGTGCCGAGCAGGCGCGCTTCACCACGGGGACTGTCCCCTATACCCTCGGTCTCGAACCGCGGGAGCGCACGATGCTCCCCGGCTACGACTCGGGGGTACTGTGTATGCTCCTGGGGCTATTCGTGCTGCTCAGCTACAACTTCCGCCACTACTCGACATTCCTCAAGAACTTCGTGACCGACCTGTTCAGCGTCCGCCACAGGGAGGGGACATTCGAGGTGCGCACATTCTCCGAGGCCGGGGCCCTCGCCTCGATGGTGCTTGTGGCCTGTCTCTCGGAGGGTATCATTGTCAACTCGTGGCTCCCCGCCGCGGGCTTCGGCGCTCCCGCGAGGCTCGGCGCATTCTTCACCATCGGCGGCGTCACGGCGGTGGCCGTCCTCTACTATCTGTGGCAGGTCGCGGCCTACTCGCTCGCGGGATATGTCTTCGCCTCGCCCGAGGGGGCACGGATGTGGATGAAGGGTTTCAACGCCTCGCAGACGCTCCTCGCCTTCATGCTCTTCATCCCCGCGCTGGTGGTGCTTTTCAACCCCGAGGCCGCCCCGGCGGTGGTCTCCATCGCCGTCACGGCCTACATTCTTGCCCGTCTGGTCTTTATTTTCAAGGGTTTTAGGCTTTTTTTTGGCGATTTTGGCTCGTTGAGTTATTTTATTTTGTACCTTTGCACCCTTGAAATCGTGCCTCTTGTCGCACTCTGCCGTCTGGCGGTCTGGTTTGACCGTCTCGACCTCGGCATCAGTGGCTTCTGAGAGGCTCTAATTATCTGACGAACCTACCAATCGACGACCTATCGTGAACGTGAAGAAAATACTTGTATCCCAACCCGCTCCCGAGACCGGAAAATCACCCTACTACGACATTGCCGAGAAGCATGGCGTGGAGATTGTATTGCGCCCGTTCATCAAGGTGGAGGGCCTTTCGGGCAAAGAATTCCGCCAGCAGAAAATCAATCTCGCCGAGTTCACAGGCATCATCTTCACCGCCAGGACCGCCGTCGACCACTTCTTCCGTCTCTGCGAGGAGATGCGCGTTCCCATCCCCGATACGTTGAAGTATTTCTGCACCTCGGAGGCGATCGCACGATACTTGCAGAAGTACATCGTCTACCGCAAGCGCAAGATTTTCCACGGCGATACGGGCAAGCTCGACTCGCTCCTCCCCGCGCTCATCAAGCACAAGAAGGAGAATATGCTCTACGTAGTCTCGGACGTGCACAAGGATGACTCGGAGCTGCTCGACAAGAACGGCATCAAGTACACCAAGGGCATCATGTACCGCACGGTCTCGAACGACTTCGGCCCCGACGAGCCCTTCGACTACGACATGCTTGTCTTTTTCAGCCCCTCGGGCATCGACTCGCTCATGAAGAACTTCCCCGACTTCGAGCAGGGGGACATCAAGATCGCTTGCTTCGGCCCTTCGACATGCCAGGCCGCACGCCAGGCCGGCCTCAGACTCGACATCGAGGCTCCCACCCCCGAGAACCCCTCGATGACCGGGGCCCTCGACGCGTACCTCGCCGCACACAACACCGAGGAAACAAATATCCCCCAAACAGGTGAAGAAGGGTCTGCGTCTGTACAAGGATGAGAAGCTGTGCAGCGAGACGGCCATCGGCGCCCTCTTTGCGCGTGGCTCCGAGGGTGTCACTTCGCGTCTCGCCTATCCGCTGAGGATTGTGTGGCGCGTGGCTCCCGAGGATGAGCCCCGTCGCGGCGACTGTGCCCGTTTCCTCATCTCGGTTCCGAAAAAGCGCCTGCGCCACGCCGTGGACCGTGTCACCGTCCGCCGCCGCGTCCGCGAGCAGTATCGCCTCAACCGCCACCTCATCCCCGAGGGAGTCCCCTACGAGATCGCCTTCATCTACGTCGCCGACTCGGTCCTCCCCACCTCCCGCATCCTCCCCGCGATGCAGCGCCTGCTCGGGAAGCTGTCGGTATCAAATTAAAAATTAAGAATTAAGAATTATGAATTTCCTATAAAACGCATAAGTCTTATAAATCTTATAAGACTTATAAGT
>CAMWXQ010000159.1 GCA_947178235.1 uncultured Muribaculaceae bacterium | reverse complement strand
GGATATGCCACCCTCATGGGCGCACAGGCCGACACCACCACCGTCAACTTCGCCCAGTACATGGTACCCGGCATCGGCATGACCGAATCCGCCGTCCAGGGCCGCGTCGCAGCCGCCAAGAAGGGCGACCTCATCGGCCCCATTAAGTCTAACAACGCCGTCGTAGTCCTCCAGGTACTCGACATCGACACCGAGTCCCGTCCCTACAACCGCGACGAGAACGTCATCCGCTTCAACCAGAGCCGTGGCGCTGCCCGCCTCGCTGGCAACATCGAGTCCATCCTCCTCGGCAACACCAAGATCAAGAACAACATGACCACCTTCTACAAGTAAGGCCCCGGTCATCCACCCCACACCACAGACGCCACCCCCGCCCGCGCGGGAGTGGCGTCTGTCCGTTTCTTGATGTGAGGTTTGATGCTGAATCGGTATGGTTCAGCCTCTGTGCAATTGTCAAGTATTCCTTGACGGTTCAGATGAAGATAATATATTGGATGAGAAAAACTATTGGTGCCTCGCAGAGGCACGGCAAAGGAAGCCCCAATGTGGCCGTAGCCACGCGGAGGCCTCATTGGGGTAAAGTACCATCGGAAAGAAACAACCTCGTGGAGGTTGGACAACGTCTACGTTTGGCGCGGTGCAACCTCTGCGAGGTTGGATGGTGGGAGGTAACACTTACCCCAGGGAGCCCTACACTTCGTTCCGGTCACCCTGGGGATTCCTCTGTCGTGCCTCTGCGAGGCATTTATGGCCGAAGGCCATGCAATCGATTATGTATTCTCCGCCCCCTCACCCATTAAACTTCAAGATTTTGCCGATGGGGTGGCGTCAGTTGTCGCAAATTTTGCGACAACTGACACCGACGGAATGAACACTGTAATTTGATGCTCACCTCTATGAGGTATAGTATATAGTTATACGTTGCGTATAATTAAGGGCAATGCAATTGATTATATACTCTCACTCCGTCCTCTCACCCATTGAATTTCAAAATCTCATCAATCGGGTGGCGGGTGTTGGAGAGGCGGGGGATTTTGCGTTGGCCAGTCAATAATATGTCATAAATGTTAGAAACGGTTATAAAATAATTACAATCATAAATATTAGATGAAAACTTATTTTGAGTTCTCGTTTAATATTGGTACAAGTCTTCAAGGGACATCCAGTAAAAGGAACGCAATGTGGTCATGTGGGCTCATCGGTTCCTGTATCCTCTATTAATGCATGTGTCGCAGAGGATTCTAAAAGACTTTCTGTATTATTTTGTGCTTGTTTCACCTTTCTCGTTTTCTCTTCTTTGGGAAAGTGCCCCTTTAATACGATAATCCCTAATCCAATAATGTTTACTGTTGTTGTTGATAGAATCACATACATGACAGTATCGGATATAAACCCAGCGTCTTTAAATATGTTAGGCCATACTACGCGAGACAATCCGTTTAATATAACTAGAACGAAAACGCTCAATAGGTATATTATGATGGTCCAACACGCCCATTTTTCCAAGCGTCTGCGCGCTTCGGTATTTTCAATTGTTCGATGCTGCGATAGAAGGCTTTCTGATGTAGTTGTAATTAGTGTGTTCGCGTTCTCAGAAAGTTCGGGAAGTGTAGATATAAGCTGCTCTGCAACAAACTTAAATCGGTTGTCTTTATATTTGGGTATTTTCGTTCGTGATGGCCCAAAGAAGAATTGCCAAATGCCTACAATCAAATAAAATCCACCATGCCTTGCCCATAGTGGTATTATTGATGAAGACGATGGGTTTTTGGTAGAATTGACAATCCTATCAAACTCCCCATCACCATCAGTTGTAATGGCATTATTTATTTTGTTCTTCTTTTTCTTACTCATATACCAGTTATACCAATTCGCCATGTGGATTTTTTAAAATAGTTTTCGATAACAGCCTGTGGTATCTCTCGGTTCCAAGCTGGTTTTGTACCAGAAAGGATTGTGCTTCGCCACGGGCTACCTGCTTGATGAGACCAATCACTTAATCGTGTGGCTGATACATGGCAATAGTCAGCAACTGTTTGAGAAATCATTGTCAAAATTATTGGAGAAGAAGCGAATTCACTTTTTTCTTCGGTAGTTAGGTCTGTGGGTATTTGTTCTTCGTATCTCTTATATACGCGAGGAAATACAGGGCCAAAAGGCCATGCCACGGGTTTGTCATCAGAAAATAAAGGCTGTCTATTTATCGCTAAAGCCTGCCCATAACACATGAATAGTAATTTTTGCATCTGCGTCTTGTTAAGGATAACATGATGTTTAAAGTATGCTATCCATGCTAACAAGTGGGCGTATTGTAAACTTATGAGTTCCATATTTTCTTGCAAAAATAGTAAACAATATTGTAAAAATATGTAAAAGTATAATAAGCGTATTTAAAAATGCTTTTTCAACTATGTATATTTAAGGCTTAATCCATCATTGGCAAAACGTTAACGTGGTGTTGCAGTTACATCAATAAGAATGATTACGCACTTACAGCATCCAACAAAGTATGGATCATGAAATATTATTGCACAAAAAAGTTTTTGACACCTTAAAAATTCTTTGGATGCGCTTATATGCTGTACCAACTATTCAGAATTTCCAAACAATCAGTACATGCCATCTTCTAAATGGTAGTTAGCATAGAATCATTAAAAGGTCATTCCAATACTTGAGCGTGCAGGCATACATACTAATTGTTTAGGATGTAATCTCGTTGTTCTCCGAAAGCTTTATCAAAGTATTCCTTGCGTAATGCGAATAATTCGCGATAATTGTTCAAATCTGAGAAATATTCAAATTTATCAACAGGAATCTGTTCGTACTTTACAACTTGTTGCTTTAACCATGGTGATTCAATAGCGCGCAAAGTTTTGTTCCCTTTGCAGGCATTTTCACGCCTTGGTAAGAGGCCAAGATTGAATAGATTGTCCTTAATAAGATCTTTTCGAGGTATCTGTGATTCCTCAAACTTCGTTTTGGGTAATATGTGGTCAACCTCAATAAGTTCTGTATCTGGTCCTTGAATGCTGCTTAAACAGTAAAAATGATAAAGTAGCGGCTTCATTAAGTTAAGTTTTATATCGGAACCCCCAATTTTGGATGATTCAAAAATCTCTTCTAATAATTGTCCCCATCTCTCTTTTGATATAGGAGCAAAGACGGAATCTGAATCACCTCTATGTAGTCGATCTAAATAACTTGCAATGGTGTGATCCATATTTCCCGCCCAGAGTCGATTGACGTATTCATATATTAGTTTGTCCCATAGTATAAAACAATTCTTTATGAATTTCTTTGTTTTTGAGTTGCTGCCAATTGGTTTTTCTAATTCTTTCCAATTAGTATAAGAAACAAGGATGAAATTTAGAGCACACCCTACTGAAGTTAGTTCAAGGATTGAGGTTTTCCATGATTTAAAAAACTGAAAGTAGTCACTGCTACGAATCAAGTGTAGCATACTTGAAAGATCAACAATAAGATTCTCATAATCGGTGTCCCAGTGAATACATGTATTGCGACTGAGTTTCTCGATAGAATTCTTTGTTATGGATCGTTCAAATATTCCAGATATAATCTGGAAACCAAGGGTTAATTCTTTTTCAAATTTTAGCTCCTTAGGATAAAGCACCATGCTGAAATCAACCCTCATAAGAAGTGTTGCTGGAAGATCCCATTTAACAATCTGACTTGGTTGACGAATTGTCCCCATTTTGCCATATAGCTTTTTGGCCGCATCCTCCATTGCGCCAGAAACATTGGATATTGGTTGATTCCATGTTGGTTTTGCAGATAAGATTTCAACGGCTGTTAGCTTCTCACCACCAGAGTTGATGATCTCAAAGATCTTTTGAGAATCAGCAGCGTTCAGGCCTGTAACTTCAATTACGCCAATTTCGCATCCCTCAAGAAGGGTGTCAATCTTATCAAGGATGTTTATACGTTCACGTATGGCCACCCATCTATCTTTAATAGCCTTTTTTAATTTGGCGGCATTTTTTACGACCTGACGGATGTCCAAAAACTCATAGAAGCTTTCCCATTCTAAGTCTGATTTGTCATTCTCATTGCAAAATTTAACAAATTCATCAATAAATGTTTTTAATTTTTTAGACGAGAGACGATCAGATCCGTTGTCCAGATAGGGAATGGGATCTATCATATCTTGAAAATCAAAGGGAATTGTAAACCCAGTTCCCTTTGGTTTCCTGTTATGGATGAGTATTATTATTTCAAGTAGTAAATCAAGCCCTTCTTTATTAGAAGTGGTTCTTTCTATTTCACTAATACTTACGATTTCTGTTGTGG
>CAMWXQ010000158.1 GCA_947178235.1 uncultured Muribaculaceae bacterium | reverse complement strand
TTTTGAGGTTGTGTACCCTCGCGCCAATCACTTGGAGCTTGGGCGTTGAGGTGGTCGTATGATGATTATTCATTCGTGAGTGGCTATGTGCAAGGGATATATAATCTAATGAAACTTATACGTCTTATAATTCTTATAAGTCATATACGTCGTATCGGCTACTTGACCCAGCGGTGGTCATATACATGGGTCTTGCGCGAGGAGCGGGAGAGCGATTTCTGCTCGGGAATCTTGACGGTGTAGCTCTTACCGCTCTTGTTGGGCAGCTGTTTCGAGCGTATCCAGGGGTTGTGCTCGCGCAGGGTGCGGTAGTCGGTGCCGTGGTCCACGGCCCACTGGGGCCAGTCGGCCACGGGTGTATCGACCTTGACGGTCTTGTATTCGATGGGTTGGTAGAGGGCCTCGGGGGTGAGCTCGTAGCCGTAGGCCGAGGGGTTCTCCATTATGGTCTTCATCGCAAGGATACGGAACGGGTAACGCATCGTCTCCTCAGCCAGCCACAGATCGTAGGCCGATGTGGCCTGCTGCGCTTCGAGCTCGTTGGTTATGCGGGCCATGCCGCCGTTGTAGCTCGCGGCGACCGATTCCCAATTTCCATATCGCGAGTAGGCATTTTTGAGGTACCTGCACGCAGCCTCGGTCTCTTTCTCTATATCATACCGCTCGTCGACATAGTCGTTGACTTCGAGGCCATACTCCTTGGCGGTCGAGGGGATGAACTGCCACATTCCCGCAGCCTTGGCGGGTGATACGGCGCGGGGATTGAGATACGATTCGATGGCGGCGAGATAGAGGAGATCTTCGGGCACACCGTTCTTTTTGAGGATAGGTGCGAGGATGGGGAAGTACCGGTTGGCGCGCTTGATGGTGAGCAGGGTATTCCCGTGGGTATAGGCCATTGAGGTCAGCTCGCGGTCGAACCGCTCGGCCATGTCGGCATTGTCGAGCGAAACCTCCTTGCCCGCGAAGGTCACGGAGTAGGGGATGACCGGGTTGACGACGCGCGAGAATCCCGCTTCGGGCTGAGGTGCGGTATTCGAGTGGTCACGGGCTTCGAGCGAGCCCGAGGCTATGACGAGGGTTGCGGCGAGTGCCGCGGTGCCTGTGACGGCTATGGCGATATGCTTCAAGTTCATGAGTGTGGGGTGTTTTTATGTTTGTGTGGGTTGTGTGGTCTCGGGGTCACTTACTTGTAGTCGACGATGTTGATGTCTCCCGATAGGTTGTACTTGCGGCCGTCGGCTCCGCGCGCCTTGATGACATAGAAGTAGACGCCTGCGGGGACAAACTTGCCTCCGCGCTTGCCGTCCCACCCTTCGGCGGGGTCGGTGAAGGAGGTAATCAGTTTGCCGTAGCGGTCAAAGATACTGCACTCGAAGCTGACGATCGAGGAGTAGCTGACCTTCCATACATCGTTGGTGCCATCCTCGTTGAAGGGTGAGAATGCGTTGGGGCAACGGAGCGAGGATGTGCCGATGGAGATCTCGTAGGTCTCGCCGACGGCATCACACGAGGCATCGGCGTTGGCACAGTAGAAACGCACATAGGTCGTTCCCTCTTCGGTAAAGGTGTAATTGAAGACCGCATCCGGCTCGTGGAGCTCTATGTCTTCGAAGTCGCTCTGGCGCGAGACCTGCCACTCGTGGAAGATGGCCGCGTCGGTGAAGGCCGCTGTGAAAGTCATCTCGCATGGGGCCGAACCGCCGAAAGCACCCGAGGATGGGGGCTTGACCTCGTTGTCGGCATCGCGCTCTCCCTGGACTGCCGTGGTGTGACATGCGACCGCGCGGGGCGAGATGGTAGGCGACTCGATGCTCTCGCCTCGCCCCCATTGATCGAGGAAGCGGTCTCCCGAGAGGGTGAAGATGGTTGCACACAGGGGTGCGTTGGCGTGGATTGTCGAGCTCAGATGGGTCAGTGTCTCCTCGGCGGGCTCGGTGACATAGACCATTGCCTCGCTATCGAGCTTGAGAGTGGTGTAGTTCAGCCGAATCTCGCGCGAGACACCGAGACGGCGCCCGTTGATGGTGTATGCTGCGATTTCATCCCCCTGGCCTGCGACGCTGAGGGCTATGCGGCCACAATCTTGTTCCTCGGCCGGGGCTTCGAGCAGGGATGTGACTGCGTAGGGGTGTCGCGAGTAGTCGACGAGCCAGAAGTAGACACTCTCGCCACCGACCTCGGCATAATAGCCCATGTCCCCTTCGGCGGGGGTGAGGGTCGAGCGGGCGCCGTCCGAGGTCACTCCCGAGGTTACCTCCTCGGCATATGCCGCCCCGAGGGCTGAGAAGCGGTACCACCTCGCAGCCCTCCCTTCGGTCTCGACCGAGAATGTGACGTTTCCGTTCACAGCGGGTGCCACGAATATCGCTTCGAGCCCCGACCCGGCGGGGGCATCGGTGCGCAGTACGCGTTCGGTCCCCTCGGCGGGGGTATAGGTGAGTGCGACGCGTGCCTCCGACCCGAGGGCCGCGAGCATGAGCGCTGCTATGATGAGGGTGAATCGTTGCATCTTTTCAAGTTGGATTATCCTTACAAAATTACGAAAAATTTTGCACAAATCCAAGCTCAGTATCATGTCGGATTTTTAATATTTGCTTAAAATGATTAATTTTGTGCCGTTGCTGTCTGTCCCTGCGCGGGGCGGCTGCGGTTTAGATACATCCACATCATTGCTCCTATCTGACCATGAACCGATTCCATACCCTCATCCTCGCTGCCCTGTTCTCCCTCTTGGCTTTGGCCGAGACCCCTGCAAAACCCGATTTTGTCAATGATGTCATCGGGATGGAGGCTCCCGCCTTCCCCGATCGCACCCTCAACATCACACGGACAGGCGCACGTCGCGGACGACCCGCCACATCGGCGATTCAGAAGGCCATCGACCGAATATCGGCCCAGGGAGGTGGTAGGGTGATTGTCCCCGAGGGGGAATGGCTCACGGGACGCATCGAGCTCAAATCCAATGTGAATCTCCACCTCGACGATGGGTCAGTGCTGGTTTTCTCGGGCGAGATTGCCGACTATCTCCCCGCCGTCCCGTCACGGTACGAGGGAACGGACATCCGTTCGCTTGGCGCAATGATTTACGCCAATGGCGCTGAGAATATTGCCCTAACTGGACGTGGACACCTCCGCGGCCCCGCGTATGACTGCGCGATCATGTCTAATCTCAATGCCGAGGTCGAGGGTACAAAGATCTACCCGCCGACGTTCATCGGCCCTGTCGGATGTCGGGGCGTTCTCATCGAGGATGTCACTCTCGACGGCTCAATATTCTGGAATATCGCCCCTGTATATTGCGAGAACATCATCATCCGCGGCGTCACGGTCAACAGTCACGGCCATACGCGCACCGACGGCATCGACATTGATTCGAGCCGCAACGCCTTGATAGAAAATGTCTCGCTCGACTGCGGTGACGACTGCTTCACACTCAAATCCGGCCGTGGCGAGGAGGCAGTGCGACTTGCCCGACCCACCGAGAACATCGTCATCCGCGACTGTCGTGTCAGACGCGGGGTTGGCGGGCTGACCATCGGCACTGAGACCGCCGGATTCATCCGCAATGTCTATGCCGAGAATATCAGCATGGAGGCTCCACGCTATCCGCTATACTTCAAGACGCGCCGCCCCCGTGGCGGTGGTGCCGAGAACATTTGGATAAACAATGTGAAAGTGGGTCGCTCCAAAGGCCCTGCCATCCAAGTGGATATGCTCGGGAGTGTAGCATGGGTTGGGCCGCTCGCCGAACGTCTCCCTGCTCAGCCTGTCACATGGATGACGCCCCGTTTCAGCGACATCCATATAGACGGCTTCGAGATCGGCGGATGCTCACTTCTCATCCAAGCCAAAGGCCTCCCCGAAATGCCCATTGAAAACTTCATTGTTACCAACATCAAATCCCCCAACCCCAACATCAGCCTCCAAGACGTCGGCACCATCCAAATCACCTTCGCCGAATGATCGCAGGGCCATACCTTCGGCAAATCGTAGGGACATGCCTTTGGCATGTATGGGTTGGGTACCAACGTGATACGCCAACATGCCAGAGGCATGTCCCTACAATTTGGATGCGGGCGCAATGTATTGCGCCCCTACCGGGTTTCCTCCTTCTTATATCTTGCGGGGTAGCCGTAGATGGTGACGCGGAGGACTTTGCCTTGCTTGACGAGGTGGGTGTATTGGGGTTGGAAGATGGTCGCGCACTTGGCCGTCATGATCGCTTCGATGAGTGCGAGATCACAGGCTTCGTCAAGGGAGAGGTTTTTGAGTTTTGTACGCCCAGCCTCGGTAGAGATGTCGATGGTGTAGGTT
>CAMWXQ010000157.1 GCA_947178235.1 uncultured Muribaculaceae bacterium | reverse complement strand
TCTATATGCCTTAAAAAGTTTTGACGTTGTTAAAAATTAAGATGCGTCACCCGTGTCTTTTTCCCGAGGGGGTCATCCAAAAGAGGTGGGAATTTGTTAAATTTGCAGAATCTATTGTAATTTTTGAAGAAACGATTTTTACGACTATGATAATTGCATCCAAAAAACGCCAGGAGAATATCGCCGAATATCTCCTGTATATGTGGCAGATAGAGGATCTCATCCGTGCCAATGGGCTTGACATAGACAAGATCAAGGCCAACGTAATCGACAAATTCGACCTCACCCCCGATGGGCGCAAGGAGATGATCGATTGGTACGAGGGTCTCATCGACATGATGCGCCGCGAGGACGCGCAGAAATCCGGCCACCTGCAAATCAACAAGAATGTCCTCATCCGTCTCGCCGACCTCCACCAAGAACTGCTCAAAGATCCGCGATTCCCCGACTACACGGCGGAGTTCTACAAGACCCTCCCGTACATCGTCGAGCTTCGGTCGAAGAGCGGCGATACCCCTGCGGGCGAGCTCGAAACCTGTTTCAATGCCCTCTATGGCGCACTGATGCTGAGATTGCAGGGCAAGGAGATTTCGTCCGAGACCCAGGCGGCGCTGACGCAGATCACCCGCTTCCTCGCCATGCTCACCAAGGACTATCACCTCGACCAGGAAGGCAAACTCTTCCCTGCCGAAGATAAGGATTGAGAATTTGGAATTTGGAATTTGGAAAATAACCTCTCAACTTTTCAACTTTTTTGTCCTTGTTCCGGAGATTCATCTCCGGTCTCACACTCGTCTTAATCATTTTTAACCCCGGTTTATGATTTGTTGGGTAGCTTGATGGCTCAGAGTGTTGCAACTCAGAGGTTTTTTGTCTATCTTTGTACTTAGAAAATTGCTTACCGCCCCGATGGGGCTTCTTTCCGACTTATATAATCATCTCTTCTGTCCGTATATGAAATTTTCGTACATATCAAGCGCGGCTCTTGCCGTCATGATAGCCTCCGCATGGGGTCAGGCGTCTGCCGTGAACGTGGTGGACGTGACCACTCCCACAGGCAATACCGTCAAGGTAGACATCATAACCCCCGACATCATCCGCGTGGCCAATCTTGCCCCCGGCGAGAAGGATCTGCCTCAGCTCGACCCCGCCGTCACTCCGATGAGTGACCTCGGCGGCATGAAGGTCAATCGCTCTGGATCGGTCACATCCTTCACAACCTCGACTGGCGTCAGCGTCCGTGTCGATGCCGTGACGGGTGGTGTCGATATCACCTCGGGCGGCTCCAAGGCTGTATCCGACCCCGGTGTCCGTACCCTTGCCGACGGCAAGCGTACCATCTCGCTCTCCACCATGGGCGGAGGATCGTTCTACGGCGCGGGAGAGAGAGGGTATAACTTCAACCTCGCGGGTGACACCCTGGTGATGTATAACAAGCAGAACTACGGCTACACCGCCTCGGATCCCCGCATCAAGCAGATGAACATCACCATGCCGCTCTTCCTCTCCTCCAACGGCTATGCAGTCGTCTTCGATGATTTCGCCGCCGCCGAGATGGTGATGTCCAACCCGATCGTCTACACCACCGAATCGCGCACTCCCGTGGCGTACTACTTTGTCAACTCCGCGGGCTCGCTCGCCTCGCTCACCACCGAGCTCTCGCGCCTGACGGGGCGCCAGGAGCTTCCGCCCCTCTGGTCGCTCGGTTACATAACCTCCAAGTACGGCTACCGCACTCAGGCCGAGACCGTCGGCGTGGTCGATACACTTCGCCGCCACGGCTATCCCCTCGACGGCATCGTCCTCGACCTATACTGGTATGGCAAGGAGGAGGACATGGGTCGCCTCGCATGGGACCCCGTCCAGTGGCCCGACCACAAGAAGATGCTCGACGATCTCAAAGCCGACGGCGTCAACACCGTCATAATCTCGCAGCCCTATGTCCTCCGCAACGGCGAGGCCAAGGGCAACTATGATCTCCTCAGCGACAGTCAGCTCCTCCTCCGCGATACCCTCGGCGGTCAGCAAGAGGTCAAGATCTGGGTCGGCGAGGGTGGCATGTTCGATGTCTCCAATCCCGCGACACGTCAGTGGCTCTCCGATCGATACCGCGACCTTACCCTCCACGGGGTAGGGGGATGGTGGGGGGACCTCGGCGAGCCCGAGGTACATCCCGAAAGCGGCCTCCATGCCAATGGCCTCACCGCCCGCGAGTATCACAACCGCTACGGCAACGATTGGAGTAGCATCATCTATGACCTCTACAAGGATCAGTTCCCCGACACCCGCTTGATGACCATGATGCGCGGCGGCACGACCGGTTTGCAGCGTTACAGCGTCTTCCCGTGGAGTACCGATGTCTCCCGCTCGTGGGGAGGTCTGAGCCCCCAGGTCACCATCATGCTCAACTCCGGCCTCAGCGGCCTCGGGTACATGAGCCACGATGTCGGCGGCTTTGCCATCGACGAGGCTGCGCCCTACGACCCCGAACTCTATGTGCGCTGGCTCCAACTCGGCACCTTCTCGCCCGTCCTCCGCACCCACTCCCAGCAGACTGCCGAGCCTTACAACTATCCCGAACAGGAGAAAGAAATCCTCCTTCCCCTCATCCGCGAACGCTACCGCTGGCTCCCCTACAACTACACCCTCGCATGGGAGAATGCCACCAAGGGCTATCCCCTCGTGCGCCCGCTCAACTTCAACTCGCCCGGCAGTGCGCGCTACGATGACATCAACGATGAATACCTCTGGGGCAACGACGTCCTCGTCGCTCCCGTACTGACCAAGGGTGCAACGTCGCGTCGCGTCGTCTTCCCCGAAGGGCTCTGGACTGACTACAACAACCCTGTCCGCTTCTACCACGGCGGCGATACCGTCATGGTCGATGCCCCGCTCGATGTCCTCCCCCTCTTTGTCCGCGCGGGAGCCTTCATACCGCAGGCCGACTATGCCATGCGCTCGACACGCGACTACCGCACCGACCGCTATACTGTCAACTACTACCCCTACCTCGGCACCTCCGAGTATGTGATGTACGAGGACAATCCCGAGTCTACGACCTCGCTCGAAAAGGGTCAATATGCCCTCGTGACCTTCAAGGGTGACGCAGGCATGGGTGACATCAACATCACCGTGACCTCCGAGGGGAGCTATGAGAGTCAGAAACCCTCGAAGGAGATGACCTTCGTCGTACATCTATTTGACGGCAAGCCCCGCGAGGTCCTTGTGGGCGGCAAGAAGGCCAAGTCGTGGAAATTCGACCCCAAGGCGCAGACCCTCACCCTCTCCACACGCTGGAATATCAACACACCTCTCGACATAACCATCAGATGATCAGAAATCTCACCATTCCCTCCCTGTACGGTGCTGCCCTCGGCATCATCCTCGCCGCATGCACCATGCAGGCTCAGAACAACTACACCATAACCTTCCCCGCCCCCGCGGGATACGAGGGCTCCATGGCCTATCTCATGAACGCCGATTCGGGCACGAAGGTAGACAGCACCCTCATAAGCTCCGACACCATCCGCTTTGCGGGAAATGTCTCCGATCCCTTCTTCGGACGTATATATATAGGTGCAACCCGCGGCCCAATCCTCATGGTCGAGGAGGGCAACATTGCACTCGACAAGGAAGGTACCGCGACCGGAACACCACTCAACGACCGACAGAAAGAATATGTCGGCAGGATGAAGGCGATCCTCACTGAGATGCGCACCCTCGACACCGCCGACTCTGTCCAGGCTCTCCGCGTCGACGAGCTGACGGCTCAGTACGACGCACTCCCCACGACCTTCTACCGCGAGAACACAACCAATCCCCTCGGCGTCTACTGGTTCATGCAGGAGGCTTATGACATGCCCCTCAATGCCATCAAGGAGGAGGTCGCCAAGAATCCGTACCTCGGAGCCTCGGCGAGCATCCAGTCCATCATCGCAGCAGCCGAGAAACGTCAGCTCACGGGCCCCGGAGCCAAGTATCTCGACTTCTCTGTGCCATACGACGGCAAGTTGCAGAAGCTCAGCGACTATGTGAAGCCAGGCCGATACACGCTTGTTGACTTTTGGGCAAGCTGGTGCGGTCCGTGTATGCGTCAGTCCAAGGTTCTGAAAGAACTCTACTCCCGATTCCACGACCGCGGGCTCGATGTTGTCGGCGTAGCCGTGTGGGACGATCCGCAGGCAACCCTCTCGGCCATCGAGAGCCATGGACTTCCCTGGCCGAATATCATTGACGCGCAGACCCTCCCCACCGACCTCTATGGCATCAATGGCATCCCCTGCATCATCCTCATTGACCCCGATGGCGTGATTGTATCCCGTGACAAGCAGGGCCAGGACCTCATC
>CAMWXQ010000156.1 GCA_947178235.1 uncultured Muribaculaceae bacterium | reverse complement strand
GTCGAGAGTGAGAAGGGCAGGGGTGTCGGCTGTGGGACGGGTGAAGTTGCCCACATTATAGATGATGGGGCGGCCGACGGTGCCGTCGGGGTCGACGTACGAACCCTTGAACTCGCTCATCCATGCTCCCTGGCGCTTGGAGGCGCGGGGGAAGTAGTCGGTCATGAAGACGGCGATGTGCTCGCCGGTCTTGGCGTCGGTGACGTCGTAGACGTTGACCTCGGGATTGTACTTGGGCGCGTCGGGCATCTCGGTGAACTTGACGCCATAGAGTTTCTCGGCGAGGGTGAAGATACCCTTGCGGACATTGTCGAGCGAGAAGTATGCGCTGACCTCGTTCTCGTCGAGGTTATATTTCTTGGCGCGGACCTTGTCGGTGTAATAGTAGTAGTCCCAGGGAGCGATTGTGATACCCGCGCCCTCGGCATCGGCATAGGCCTGCATCTCGGCGACCTCCTCGGCGACCTTTGCTGTCGCGGGGGCCCAGATCTGCATCAGCAGGTCCTTGGCTGCCCCGGGGGTCTTGGCCATGACATTGTCGGTCATGTACGAGGCATAGTCCTTGAATCCGAGTAGCTTGGCCTTCTGCGCGCGGGTGCGCACGATGTCGCCGATGACGGGACGGTTGTCATAGGGGGCCTTCGAGGCGAGGGTCATGTATGCGTTGTACATCTTCTCGCGCAGGCCACGGTTGTCGGCGTATTGGAGCACGGGGAGACGCGAGGGTGCGTGGAGGGTGAAGATCCACTTCCCCTCCTGGCCGCGCTTCGCAGCCTCCGTGGCGGCGGTCTCGACGATGCCGGCGGGGATGCCCGCGAGCTCGGCGGGGTCGGTCACGAGAATCTCACAGGCATTGGTGGCGGCGAGGAGGTTCTTGTTGAAGGTGAGGTAGAGATCGGTGAGGCGCTTGTTGACCTGCTTGAGCTCCTCCTTCTTCTCGGGCGAGAGGAGGGCGCCGTTGCGGGTGAAGCTCTTGTATGCCTCCTCGACCGCGCGCTTCTGCGGGCCGTCGAGGCCGAGGTCATTGCGGTGGTCGTAGAGATACTTGATACGCTCGAAGAGCTGAGGGTTCATCGAAACCTCGTCGGCAGCCTCGGAGTAGAGGGGATAGGCGACCTCGGAGATCTCCTGCATCTCGGGGGTGTTGTCGGTCTCGTCGAGCGAGGAGAACACGAGCATGACACGGTTGAGGAGCTGACCCGACTTCTCCATTGCGAGGATGGTGTTGTCGAATGTCGGTGTGGCGGGATTCTCGGCTATGGCCTTGATTTCGGCGCGCTGCTCCTCGATGCCCTGGCGCAGGGCGGGGAGATAGTCGGCGTAGGTGATTTCGGCGAAGGGCGGAATCTCATACTGGGTCGTGTAGGGGACGGTGAAGGGGTTGACCCTCTGCTGCCCCTGGGCGTTGGCTTGCGGCATGGCAGTGATTGTGAGTGCCGCGGCGAAGGCGGTCTTGATCAATGGGTTCATATTGGATTGTGTTTTTGGATTTTCAGAATTGAGATTTATTGCTCGTCCATGACGAATGTCGCCGTGAGCGGATAGTGGTCCGAGGCAGGATTGTCGCCTCGGCGTATGTCGACGGCGCGGAAGTCACCCTTGTAGAGCATCTGGTCGATGCGGAAGTAGAAGCGGTTGCCGTGATACGTGATCGTCGGGCCGTGACCCTCTTCGGCATAGGCGTCGTGCATGTCGTCCCCCATGATGGTGCGCACGGCATAGCACGAGGGGATGTCGTTGAAGTCCCCCGCCACTATCCAGTTGCCCCCCACGGAGTCAATCACATGGCGGATATTCTCGGCCTGCCTCTTGCGGTCGAGGAAGGCTGAGTGGAGTTTGGTGAGCAGACGGCTCTTGACCTCCTGCACCTCCTGTTTCATCACCTCGCGCTCGGCCCACGGCAGGGTCTTGAACAGCCCTTCGTAGAGACTCTTGTCACTGTCGGTGAGCCTTATGGAGCGCAGGTGGCAGTTGGCGAGATGGATCACCTGCCCCTTGAAGCTGATGCGGTAGAATGTCACATACGGGACAAAGTCCTTGAAGTCCTCGGGCACCGTAATCTTGTCCTCGACAAAGGGGTACTTCGACAGCACCGAATACTGGCCTCTGAGCCCGACAACGCGGAAGGGGTACCGCTCGGCGAGTTCCTGTATCTGACCTGACGTTATGTGCCACAGGGGCCACTCGTGTATGGCGTCAGACTCCTGCATCGAGACTATGTCGGGGTCGGTGTCGAGTATCTCGTCGATGGTGGCGTTGCGTTCGAGCCCCGGCACCTCGCCACGGAAGTCCCAGAAGTGGAGGATATTGTAGGTCATGAATTTGAACGACCTCTCCTGCTCCTCCTCGGACAGCGATGCGTGCCCGATGTTGATGGGGGCGAAGTCGAGTATCGGCGGGAGCGACACAACCCACGAGAGCCCGAGCACCCAGAGGGCCTTGCGCCACCAGAGGAGGTCGACGACCGCCATGACGATGTCCGCCACGAGGAACCCCGGGAGCATCATGGCCATGAGGGCCGCGAGGACGCACACCTCGGGGTCTATCGCCCCACCCCACGCCGAGAAGACGGTGAGGAAGGCGAGGAGCGTATTGAGCCCCGCGACGAAGGCGCGCAGCGTTGCCCGCGTGGGGCGTGAGATATATTTGGTTAGTCTGACGTAAGCCATTGTGATTGATCAGAGTTTCTTGCTGACGTCGAAGAGGCGGCGGCGCTCGTCGGCGGTGAGCGATGAGTATCCCGAGCGGCGGATCTTGTCGAGAATCTCGTCAAGTTCGCGTTGGGGCGAGGATGTCGATGAGGGGGACACCGGACGGCGCTGACGGCGGTCGCGTCCCGAGACAAGGCGGCGCACAGGGGCCGTGATGTCCTGGCCGTGGCGCAGGCGCATCCCGAAGAGGAGCCCAACGAGGATTCCACCCACATGGGCCATCTCCCCGCCGGCATTGTCACCCGTGACACCGATGAGCACGAGCAGTATCGACACGAGGGCAATCCATTTGAGCTTGACCTCGCCGAAGAGCAGAAGCCTCATCCCGAAGTCGGGCATCAGCACGGCCGTGGCCGTCACGATGGCCATGACCGCCGCCGAGGAGCCTATGAGTCTCCCAGCACCCGCCCCGACAAAGGGGAAGCAGACACAGGCGGCGATGAAGAGCAACGCCCCCGCCAGTCCGCCGTAGAGGTATAGCACGAACAGCTGACTGCCCGAGCAGCGGAACATGAAGATCGACCCGAACCACCAGAGCCACACCATATTGAAGAAGAGGTGCAATATGTCGTACTGGGCGAACATATATGTGATGACCGTCCACGGCGCACGTGCGAGGGCCATCGGCGAGCCGGGCAACTCGACCATCGAGAGTACGGAGGGTAGAACGTCGCGCACTCCGGCGAAGAGGCCCGCGATGACCGCGAGTCTGAGAACGAGGAACACGACGCCATTGACCGCGATGAGCCGCGCCGTCACAGGCCAGCGGCGCACGGTCTCAATAACCCCCATAGCCGCCTCCGCGGTTGAAGGTTCCGCTCCGTTTCCAGTAGAGCATTATGAGGAAGCCGAACACCATGCCGCCGAGGTGGGCGAAGTGGGCCACGCCGTCGGGGCGGCCGGCAGCCTCGCTGAGACCGATGAGGAGTTCGATGACACACATGCCGGTCACCATCCACTTGGCCTTGACGGGCACGGGGATGAAGAAGAGGTAGAGCGGCGCATTCGGGAATAACATACCGAAGGCGAGCAACACGCCGTAGATTGCGCCCGACGCCCCGATGGTCACGAATGTATTGAGCCATCCGCTCACCACGGCCTTACCCTGGGGCGTGGCCATGAGCTGATGCAGACCCTCGCGCGCCTCGGGGAAGTCGATACCGTTCATGTTGGCGAGCAGGGGGACAAAGGTATTCTCCCATGTCAGCGCCCACACGAGCTCCTGGATCAGAGCCGCGCCCACACCGCAAGAGAGGTAATAGAAGAGGAATCGCCCGCTCCCCATGGTACGTTCGAGCGTCATGCCGAACATCCACAGCGAGAACATATTGAAGAAGATATGAGCGAATCCACCCGTGGAGTGCATGAACATATATGTCAGCAGCTGCGCGGGATTGAAGTCGGAAGCCCCGAAGTAGTGGAGGCCGCCGAAGTCTTCGAGCGACGCCCCGAGCCTGCGCGGCAGCACGAACATCGCGAGCCACACTATCAGGTTGATGATTATGAGATTCTTGGTTACAGGAGGAATCTGAGCGAAAAAAGAGCCTCTTGATTGCATAACTGTCTTATCTAATCGGATACTAACCCGCAAAATTACAAAATCCCCCCGATATGGAGGGGATTTTAATATTTTTTATGTAGGGGGCCTTGGCAGGGATTTACTTC
>CAMWXQ010000155.1 GCA_947178235.1 uncultured Muribaculaceae bacterium | reverse complement strand
GACAGCAGACAGATTGGCCCCGACGGCTATACACCTCTCGACCGATACCTCGATGCCATAATCGTCGAGAAAGGCCCGCAATCCGGTCTCACCGCCCCGACATCGACACAGATTTCAGCCTCCCCCGAGTTCTACAACCTCCGCGGCGAACGCGTCACCGAAAGTCACCCAGGCCTCATCCTCGAAGTCACCCCGGCCAAAGTCTCCAAAAAAGTGTCCAGATGATGTGAAACAAAATTTTGATGCAGTTGCACTGTCGAATGTATAAAAATTTTGCGGTTAGGATAGGATTGTGTATTTTTGCAGTTGAATTGTTAACCAATTGATCTTGCAGTCCGTGAAGATATTCCTTAGAAAGCTGTATTTCAAAGTAAAGTTCAATCTCCTTTCGGGACGTCGAAAGGAGATTGATGTCATGCCTGCTGTCGAGACTGTAAAGTATATATTAAAAAACAAGTGTTCTGTCGCGCGATTCGGAGATGGAGAACTGAATATGATTTTGAGATCTCTTTATGGTTATGACAATTCGCTTGAATCAGGCTTCCAAAATTTTGATGATTCGCTCGGTAATAGATTGAAGGAGGTTCTAACCAGTGTGAAAGACCAGGAAAATTGTCTTGTTTGTCTCCCCGGTTGTATGTTTGGCACTGGAACAGGATACCTTCGTGATTATGCAGCGGAATTTTGGGAAAGATATACGGTTAGGAAGTTTAACCGAGTAGTGGCATTGCTCGACAAGAACTATACCTACGGAGATACTAATTTCTCACGTTTCTATCTTTCGCATAGGGACAAAAGCCACACGCGAGAGTATCTCAATCTTGTATCCAGAATATGGTCCGGAAGAAATATCCTTATAGTTGAAGGTCAGAAGACGCGTCTTGGAGTTGGCAATGACCTGTTTGCCGAAGCCGCGTCGGTACGGAGGATTTTGTGCCCTCCCACAGATGCATGGGGCTCATACGAAAGGATCTTCTCGGTTGTGGAGTCTGAGGTCAAGACTATGACCGAGTCAGCCTCTGATCCACTTGTTATATGTGCTCTCGGCATGACAGCAACTGTACTCGCCTATGACCTTTCTCGAATCGGGTTCCAGGCTATTGATCTCGGTCACATCGACATTGAGTACGAGTGGATGTTGATGGGAGCCACTAAAAAAGTTCCGATACCGGGAAAGTACACCAACGAGGCTTATGTCGAGGTTACGGATAATATTTCCGGGATGGAAGTGTACTGGAATGAGATAATCAAGACAATCTGCTGAGAGTCGCCAACAACCAAGACATGAATCAAGTCAGAGCCGGAGCTATTCTCAACTATGTCATAGTAGTCCTCAATGTGTTGACGGGATTGCTATATACTCCATATATGCTTCGTTGTCTGGGACAGAATGAGTACGGATTATATTCGCTCGTGGCGTCAGTAATAGCTTATCTCACACTATTGGATTTCGGTTTCGGATCCTCCATTGTACGCTATGCAGCTAAGATTAAGGCAACCGGTTCGAAGGATGATGAATGGCGACTTTATGGTATGTTTCTGTGCGGATATGCCATCATCGGAATATTGGTCACTATCGCCGGAATTGTCCTATATAATAATGTAGACCGGATGTTTGACCAGACCATGACGTCGGATGAGTTGTGGCAAGCCCGCGTGATGGTGTTGTTGATGGTTGGAAATCTTGCCGTCACTTTCCCTTTCAGCCTTTTTGGGTCAATTATATCGGCATATGAGCGTTTTGTATTCCAGAGGATAGTGAATATATCCAGAATCCTGCTTTCGACCGCGGTGCTCGTGGGTGTACTGTATCTTGGCTACAAGGCTATCGCTCTTGTGATCGTCCAGACCATTTTCAGCCTCGCTACACTCCTCGCCAACTTTCTGTATTGCCGTTATAAACTCAAAATAAGATTGTTGTTCAGAAACTTCAATGTGCCGTTGCTCCGCGAGATTATGGTTTTCAGCTGGTGGAACTTCTTGGGAGCGATAGTCGACAGGATCTATTGGAGTACAGGACAATTTATTCTCGGAATTTACAGCGGGCCTGTCGCGGTGGCGGTCTTTTCTGTTGCCATCACACTCATGAATCTGTATATGTCCATGTCCACCTCGGTATCTTCTGTGCTTCTTCCGCGTATGACAGTCATGGCTACCCGGGATGGATCGGACAAGGATATTTCTGAACTTTTTATCCGTACGGGACGTCTCCAATTCTGTCTTATGGGGTTAATCCTGTCGGGTTTTGTTGTTTTCGGTGATGCTTTCATCGGTCTTTGGGCAGGTCCAGGATACAGTGGTTCGTTTGTCATCACATTGATGTTCTTTGCAGTGCTTTTGTGCCCGCTGATACAGAATGTCGGTCTCACGATTATGGTTGCGCGGGGTCAGATCAAGTTCAGATCTGTCTCGTATCTCTGCATCTCGCTGCTCAGTTTCCCGGTACAGGTTCTGTTGGCAAAGTATTATGGTGCCATCGGTTGTGCGTGGGGAGTGACGGGCGCATTGTTTGTCGGTCAGTGGGTGGTGATGAATATCTATTATTATAAACGTCAGCACCTTGATATACCTCTGTTCTGGCGTCAGATACTTACTATGAGTATTGGGCCTGCGTGTATTACCCTACTCGGTTTTTTTGTCGTTAGACATTTAGCAATAGAGTCATTATACTTACTGGGAGTGTTGATTTTGCTGTATTCGATCATTTACACTCTTGTTCTCTTCAAATTCAGCATGTATCCGTACGAAAGGTCGATAGTGAGCTCTCTATTGTCCCGAATTGGGATCACGGTTAAGATTGATTGAGATTTTAGTTGGCGTCGAGGAAGGGAAATCTGAAAAATTATTCGTACCTTTGTGCCCTTGTTAGCGGAGGGGCTTGTGCCGGTGTGGCGTTGCCCTCGCGCTCAGTTCGTCGAGGTCGGGTAATGACCTCTGTCTAAGGTAAGTAAAGAATTGTAATCTCTGATATATGGAATGGCTTATTAACCTTCTCGGTCCGGGGCACACGGAGCTTGCGAGTACGCTCGTGCTGTACTCTTTCGTGATTGCCGCCGGTATCTTCCTTGGCAAAATGAAGATCGGAGGGGTATCGCTCGGAGTGACTTTCGTGCTCTTCGTGGGTATTCTCATGGGTCACTTCGGTTATGTGGTGAATCCCGAGGTCCTCAAATTTGTCCGTGAGTTCGGTCTGATATTGTTTATTTTCGCTATCGGTATCCAAGTCGGCCCCGGTTTTTTCTCGTCGTTCAAGAAGGGTGGGGTACTGCTGAATGCCCTCGCGGTGCTGATGATTGCGCTGAACGTCGCCATCGTCCTGGCTATCTTCTACATCGACGGCGGCAATGACATCTCGGCTCTCGTGGGCGTGATGTCGGGTGCGGTGACCAATACCCCGGGTCTCGCGGCGGCACAGCAGACGGCCGGAACGACCGAGGCAATCAATACGATGTCGATGGCCTACGCCGCTGCCTATCCCCTCGGTGTGCTCGGCATCATCATCACGATGCTCATCCTCAAAGCGGTCTACAAGATCAATCCCGAGGAGGAAATCAAGCGTATCCAGGATGAAATCGAGAGCTCGCAGCGCAAACCGCTCATCGTGAGCTATGAGGTGACCAACGGCCTCATCGACGGCAAGAGCCTCCATGAGCTCCACCAGGTACTCGACTGCGACTTTGTCGTGAGCCGTCTCATGGGTCCCGACGGGAAGGTTGTGATCCCCACCTCCAAGACCGAGCTCCACGTCGGCGACAAGATTTTTGTTGTGCTCGACCCCAATGACGCCCTCAAATTCACTTCGGTAGTGGGCCATCAGATCGAGATGGACTGGGAGGAGGTCCAGAGCAAGGTTATCTCGCGCCGCATCCTCGTCACACAGAGCAAGTACAATGGCACCCCCCTCGGAGCCCTGCGCCTGCACACTGCCTACTCGCTCAACTGTACCCGCGTCAACCGCGCCGGTGTCGACCTGCTCGCTTCGCCGGGCCTCCGTCTCCAAATCGGCGACCGACTCGTTGTCGTCGGCGACCCCAACGACATCGAACGTCTCTCCGTCCGCCTCGGCAACTCGATGAAGCGACTCAACCAGCCGAACCTCATCACCATCTTCGTGGGCATCATGTTCGGTATCATCGTGGGCAGCATCAATGTCGGATTCGGCATGAAGCTCGGCCTGGCGGGTGGTCCCCTTGTGGTGGCTATCCTCCTCAGCCGTTTCGGCTACAAGTTCAAGCTCGTGACATACACATCGTCGTCGGCCTCGCTGCTCATGCGCGAGCTCGGCATCTGCCTCTTCCTCGCGTCGGTGGGTATTGGCGCGGGCGCCGGTTTCGCCAAGACGGTGTTCAATCCCACAGGTATGTGGTGGGTCATCTGGGGCTTCATCATCAC
>CAMWXQ010000154.1 GCA_947178235.1 uncultured Muribaculaceae bacterium | reverse complement strand
CTCGTGACGTGGCCGATGACCCTCTACCTCCCTATAGGACGCGACCTCGACCTCTCGAACCCCAACATACGCGTCGAACACTTCAACTTCGTCGGCATCGAAGGCCCCGACTGGCTCACGCGCCGGGCCTATCGCGCCGGACGCGGGATGCCACGGCCACGCAACGTCCTCGTCCCCGCCATCATGACCGCCATCCTCGCCGGATTCAAGAAAATCGCAATCGCCGGCGCCGACCACACATGGACGCAGACCCTCAGTGTCGACGACTCCAACAGGGTCGTAACCGTCCAGCCACACTTCTATAAGGACAACAACGAGGAGAAAGCCCGCGTCACGTCGGTCTACAAGGACGTGCGTCTGCACGACATCCTCGACAGCTTCCGCATAGCCTTCCGAAGCTATCATAAGATTGCCGGCTTTGCCGCTCGTGAAGGGGTCGAGATACTCAACGTCACCCCGGGGTCATTCATCGACGCATTCCCGCGCGCTACCCTCGCCGAGGCCATCTGAAACCCACAAAATCGCAAAAAATTCCCGCGCCGTCGAGATGTCTCATCTTGACGGCGCGGCTTCACAATTAATATAAAGGTATCTACGCTTTTTTCTTATGTGAGGCACACTGCCTTTGACAGCAGAGCGGAAATATTTGAGGATAAGGAGAACGGATGCCACCCATAGAGGGTTTTGCCTTGCAAATGTAATCATAATTCGGCAAATCGCAAACTTTTTGCCAATAAATATCCAAAAAATTTGACCGCCGCCATCTCCAACCCCAATACAGCCCGCCAGAGTGGGGTTGGCCTGTCATCGCGGCCTCATTCCACAGGGATGGTTAGGGTCGCGGGACGGAGGCCTTTGGCGCGGGCGGTGAAGGTGATGATACCGGGGGTGGTGGAGGAGCGGACGATGGCGGTGGCGGCGCCGCTGAACAGGTCAATCTTGGGCTGTTGGAATGGGCGGAGCGAGGTGGGGTCGCCGTTGGCGGTGGCTTCGAAGGTGCCTGCGCCCGAGACCTCGAAGGTGACCTCGCGCGAGTCGGTGGGCACTGGGTTCCCATCCTTGTCGGCCACGGTGACGGTGATATAGGCCATGTCGTCGCCGTCGGCTGTGAGCGCCGCGCGATGTGCGGTGGCTACGAGGTGGTGAGGCTTGCCCGCGGTGCGTATGCTCTTGCGAGCTGCCTCCTTGCCGTCGGCGTCATAGGCCACGACGGTGACCTCGCCGGGTTCGTAGCGGGTCTCGTTCCACATGAGACGGAAGCGGTTTTGGAGTGTCGAGTCGTTCTTCTCGCGGATGCCCTGCGACTTGCCGTTGATGAAGAGTTCTGCCTTGGGCCATGAGGTATAGACAAATACGGGGGTAACCTCACCCTCGCGTCCGCGCCAGTTCCAGTGCGGCAGGATGTGGAGCGTGGGGCTCTCGCGGTTCCATACTGAGCGGTAGAGGTAGTAGCGGTCCTTCGGGAGCGAGGCGATGTCGATGATGCCGAAATATGAGCTGTGGCTTGGCCATGCGTCGGTGTCGTAGGGCGATGGCTCGCCGAGGTAGTCGAAACCTGTCCAGACGAACTGGCCGAGGAGCCACGGGAAGTCCTCGTCGGCGGCGAGGTCGAGGTCGGGGGTGTTGCTCCACGCACAGGTCTCGTTGTCGTAGCTGCTCGACTGATTGTCGGGATGCATGATGACGTTGTGCTCCTTCCATGTCACAGGGAAGTGGTAGACGCCGCGCGAGGAGACGGTCGAGGCGGTCTCGGTCCCGAGAATCAGTCCCTGGGGGAGTGTCTTGTGAGCCTGGATGTAGCGTTGGGGCTTGTAGTTGAAGCCGGGGATGTCCGTGGCGGCGGCGAATCCGTTGTTGAGGGTATTGGGGACGCGGTCCATGCCGTTGGTGACGGGACGCGTCGGGTCGAGGAGGTGGATGAGGTTCTGTATCATCAGCAGCTCGTCGAGTCCGCCGTCGGCGGTCTGCGAGGGGACTTCGTTGCCGGAGCTCCACATCACCACCGAGGGGTTGTTGCGGTAGTGCTCCACCATATTTATAATGTCGCGCTCGGCCCACTCCTTGAAGACGCGCCCGTAGCCGTTGGGCGACTTGGGCCAGTGGCTCCAATCGTCGAAGGGCTCGACCATGAGCATCAGCCCCATCTCGTCGCAGAGTTCGACGAGTTCGGGCGCGGGCATGTTGTGTGAGGTGCGGATAGCATTCACGCCCATATCTTTGAGCAGTCCGAGCTGATGGCGGAGGGCCGAGCGGTTGATGGCGGCGCCGAGAGGGCCGAGGTCGTGGTGGTTGCAGACGCCGCGGAACTTGGTGAGTTCGCCGTTGAGGTAGAAGCCCTTCTCGGGGATATATTCGATGCGGCGGATGCCGAAGCGTGTGTCGTGTGTGTCCTGTACCTCGCCCTTATAGAGTATTTCGGTACGGGCGGTGTAGAGTGCGGGGTTCGATGGGCTCCAGAGGTCGGGGTGCTCGACGGTCATACCCTGGCTGATCTTCTGCCCGCGGGCGCGGTAGCGGCTGCTGTCCGAGGCCACGGTGAGGCCGTCGGGAGATATGATGCGGGTCACGATAGCCAGTTCTTTACCCGCAGGGGCACCATCGATGGTTGTGGTAACCTCAATCGATGCGAAGTCCTCGCCGACGTGCGGTGTGATGATCTGCGTGCCCCAGACAGGAATGTGTATGCGCGAGGTGTTGATGACATGGACATTGCGGTACAGACCGGCGCCGGGGTACCACCGTGAGGAGAGTGGGAGGTTTTCGAGGTCGACCTCGATGGTGTTCGCCCCCGGACGCATGACCGAGTCGATGCCGACGTGGAACGAGTTGTAGCCGTGTGGCCATCGGGTAACCTCGCGACCGTTGACGCGCACGACGGCATTGCTCATGGCGCCGTCGAAGAGGAGCGAGACCGACCGCCCTGCGGTGTCGGGGAGCTCGAAGGTCGTGCGGTATTGTCCCTTGCCGATGAATGGCAGGCCTCCCGTGCGTCCCGTCTTCCATGTGGCTATCTCCTCGCCGTTCTGCTTGACGGCGACTTTTTGCAGGTCGTTGTCGCGGGAGAATGGTCCATAGATGGCCCAGTCGTGGGGGATGCGTACTTTCTGCCACTCGGTCCAGTTCCCGTTGGCCTCCTTGCGGAATTCCCAACCATCATTGAGGGTGGTCTGCACACGCTCTGCCGCGGCGCTGAGAGCCGACGCAACGGCCAGGGGGATAAGTAAATATCTGTTGAATATTGATGGTCTATTCATGGCGATTCAATGTTTAGGATGACGCGAAGATACTAAAAAAATAGCCTCACTCCAAACACTTATGGAGCGGGGCCGACAAAAATGAAACCAATTAAATAAAAAATTATTCGTCATCCCGACGAATAATCTTCTTACCTTAAATCTAATACCATGAAAAACTGATGCAAAGGTACGGCCTTTTCGGAGAGGAGCAAAATTTTTATGCTTAAAAACATATTGCGTTAAGAATATTTAACTAAATAGAGGGGTGTGAGGGTGAAATAGTGTTAAATATTTTAACTGTAACCACAATGTATCCCGATTGTCTCGGCTTTGTAACATCGGTGTAGTAACTTTGCATCACCAAAACGAAAACGCCTTTCCCGCGAAGGGAAATCGAAGATATACGATCAGTACCATAGACACAAGAAAATAACGGTTGCAAAAATCATAATAGTAAGTTAGACTACTAAACCAATCATTTATCGCATTCACGAGAGGCCGGAGCAAAACTCCGGCCCTCGCTTTTTTTCTTGGGGGATTTAGTGTAGATGGTCTCGAAATTTTCCATCCGAAGACGTTATATATCGGAAGTTTGTTGTATATTTGTAATCTAAAACTCCAAAAGTAGAAAAGCTATGGCACGACCTATCAAAGAAACGCCCGAACTGTCGGGTAAAGATGCCGTTCGTTTTGAGACGCTCATATCGAATCCCAAGCCAGTGTCAAGCGAAGAGAAGGAACGCGCCCGTAAAGCATACGAGGTTATGAAATCCATCATCAATTTCCAGTGGTGAAATGGATTTGCGAAAACTGAGGCAGTTCCAACTAACGTCGGACACAGACATAAAACCATTCAAATGCTCCGATGAGGATTTGAACGAATTTCTTTTTGATGATGCCAAGCATTTTCAAAAAGAACTTATGACCGTAACTTATTTGCTCGAATACATGGAGCAGAACAAGACTGCGGCCTATTTTAGTCTGCTGGCGGACAAAATCATCTTCAACCCGGATGAGAAATCAGTTTGGAATAAGCTTAACCGTAATATCCCAAATGAAAAGAGGCGCCGTAGTTATCCGGCCGTAAAAATCGGACGTCTGTCAGTGAACGAAGAAGTTGTCGGTTGTGGTCTCGGTACATTCATCATCGACACTATCAAGTATGTGTGTGCCA
>CAMWXQ010000153.1 GCA_947178235.1 uncultured Muribaculaceae bacterium | reverse complement strand
CTCTCTCTCCATGCCCCGAAAATGGCTGAAATATCACTAATATTGGGTATTTTTTATTCGGGGGATTATGCCGAAATTTGTAGTCTGAAAAAATGACTGTCTGAATGAGATTATCAGAACTGAATACAGGCCGAACGGGCCGAATCGTCAAGATACTGGGCCACGGAGCCTTCCGCAAGCGTATGATCGAGATGGGTTTCGTGCGCGGACGCGAAATCAAGGTTGTCCTCGATGCCCCGCTGCGCGATCCCGTCAAATATGAGATAATGGGCTACGAGGTGTCGCTGCGCCGTGCCGAAGCTGAGCTCGTTGAGGTCGAGCCCATGATAGAGTTGACCGCGACTGCGCCCATCTCTGCGGTGCCCCATCACCACCGCCATGAGCATCCCATCAACGTGGCTCTCATAGGCAACCCGAACTGCGGGAAAACGTCGCTCTTCAACATTGCTTCGGGCTCGCACGAGCATGTGGGCAATTACAGCGGCGTGACCGTCGACGCCAAGAAGGGGCACCTCGAACACAAGGGGTACCGAATCAATCTCATCGACCTCCCCGGTACATATTCGCTCGCATCCTACTCGCCCGAGGAGCTGTATGTGCGCCGCTATCTGAGGGAGGAGACCCCGGATGTCATCATCAACGTGGTGGATGCGTCGAACCTCGAACGCAATCTCTATCTGACCACTGAGCTGATAGACATGGACCGCTCGATGGTGATTGCGCTGAACATGTATGACGAGCTCGAACGCGAGGGGGTGAAGCTCGACTTCAAGACCCTCGGCGAGATGATCGGGGTGCCCATCGTGCCCACGACGGCCAAGACGGGGCGAGGGGTGGAGACACTGCTCGACACGGTGATACGCGTCTACGAGGAACAGGATCCTGCCGTGCGCCACGTCCATGTCAATCTCGGGCGCGACATCGAGAGTGTGCTGACCGACCTAAAAGACCGACTGAAAGCGACCCCGACGGTGAGCCATCATTTCTCTCCCCGTTACCTCGCGATCAAGCTGCTCGAAGGTGATCCCGAAATCACGAGTGAGATCGAAAGACTGCCCGACGGGGCGGAGATACTGGCCCTACGCGACGAGAAGGTGAAGGAGTTCGAGAAGATGCACCCCGACAATGACCTCACGGCCACCATTGCCGACGAGAAGTATGGCTTCATAGCGGGGGCACTCGCCGAGACCATCGACCGAAGCAGCGAGAAGGAACGCGACAACTCGACGCGCCTCATAGACGCAATCGTGACAAACAAGCTCTTCGGCTTCCCGATTTTCATAGCCGTGATGGCCTTCACGTTCTGGGCGACATTCACCCTCGGTTCATATCCGATGGAGTGGATAGAGAGCCTCGTGGGATGGATCGGCGACCTGTGCCGCGAGCATATGCCCAACGGATGGCTGAAAGACCTCGTGGCGGACGGAATCATCGGGGGCGTGGGAGGCGTGATCGTCTTCCTCCCGAACATCCTCATCCTCTATCTGTGCATCTCATTCATGGAGGATTCGGGCTACATGGCGCGAGCGGCCTTCATCATGGACAAGATCATGCACCGCCTCGGGCTGCACGGCAAGTCGTTCATACCCCTTGTGATGGGTTTCGGCTGCACTGTGCCCTCCATCATGGCCTCGCGTTCGATCGAGAGCCGTTCGAGCCGCATAATCACCATCCTAATCAACCCATTTGTGAGCTGCTCGGCGCGCATACCTATATATGTTCTGCTCGTCGGGACCTTCTTCCCGACCCATGCCACGCTCGTGTTCATCAGCCTCTACGTCCTCGGCATCGTGGTGGCGTCGTTAACGGCGCGCCTGCTGCGCAAGTTCTGGTTCGGTCCAGACGAGACCCCCTTCGTGATGGAGCTTCCTCCCTATCGCGTCCCGACCGCCAAAGCGACCCTGCGCCATATGTGGGCCAAGGGTGAGCAGTATCTGAAAAAGATGGGTGGAATCATCCTCATAGGCTCTATCGTGGTGTGGGTGCTGAACTATTTCCCCCTGCACAACGACACAGAGCTGACCGGGACGGCTACGGAGCAGACATTCGACGACGCACGCATCGACACCTCGCGGGACAGTTATCTGCAAATGCTCGGCAAGGCCATCAACCCCATCATGGAGCCTGTCGGGTTCCACTGGCGTGCAACCGTGGCGGCCATCGCGGGTGTACCCGCCAAGGAGATCGTCGTATCGACCCTCGGGGTACTCTACACGGGTAGCGAGGATGCCGAGGAGCATACCCTCTCGGCAAGGCTCACGGAGCCGAATCCCGCAACAGGGGAGCCCGATTTCAACTATGCCTCGGCGCTCGGGTTCATGGTGTTCATCCTCCTCTACTGCCCCTGTATAGCGACGGTGACCGCCGTGGTCAAGGAGACGGGGAATCCGAGGTACGGGCTCTTCTCGGTACTCTACAACACGGCTGTGGCATGGGTGTTCGCGTTCGCGACATACCGCATCGCCCTGATGTTCATGTAATCGGGGGTCAAGGTTCGGGGCGCAGGGCGTAGTGATTGCGCTGGGCCTCGAACGTGTCGGGGGAGGCTTTGAGGCGGCGGGTGTCGGCCTCGATGTCATAGTCGAGGTCGGCCTCTGTGATGGTCTCAGGCACGGGCTTGGGCATCGGTGCGTCGGCCAGAAGTCTCTCCGTGAGGCCGAAGTGGTCGGCGAAGGCATCCAAGACCATTTGGGTTGCACGGACCTTCCCCTCGCGGGAGTATCCGGCTATGTGCGGGGTTGCGAAGCGGGCTGCGGCGAGCAGATCGGGGTCTAAGCGCGGCTCACCCTCCCAACAATCTATGGCGACGTCCGAAATCAAGCCCTCGCGGAGCCCGCGTAGCAGTGCGCGGGGGTCTGTGACGGGGCCTCGGGCAGCATTGACAACGAGGGGCCTGCGTCTGAGGCTCGAAACGAACTCATCGCCGATGAGGTGGTATGTGGGATGTGCGCCCGACTTAGTGAGAGGGGTGTGGACGGTGATGATGTCGGCCTCGCGAGCGATCTCGTCCAATGTGGAGTAGTCGTAGAGGTCGGGGGAGGCATCTTGGAGCGGCGGATCATTGACAAGGACGCGCATACCGAGCCCGCGGGCCCAACGGATGAGGATCGAGCCGACGTGGCCCGCTCCGATGACCCCGAGTGTCCTGCCTTCGAATCCACCCGTCCTCTTCACAGCCTCCAAGACCCACTGGGCGACGGCGGGGGCATTGCAACCGGGGGCATTGGCTACGCGGATGCCGTGATTCTCACACCAGGGGATGTCTATGTGGTCTGTACCGATGGTGGCCGTGCCCACGAAGCTGCATCGGCTCTCGGAGAGGAGCCCTGCGTCACAGCGGGTGCGTGTGCGGGTGATGACGGCGTCGGCGTCCCTCACGCCCGCAGGGGTGAGGTCATGGGTGATTTCTGCGCCGTGGATGGAGCGCAGGGGGGTATCTATGAAAGGGATATTGGGGTCGACGGCAATCTTCATACGGTCTGCCAAAGGTAAAGTCCAACGTAGCCCGCAAGCATACAGAGGACGAAGATATACCCTCTGCGCGAGGCCGAGTAGCGGAAGAAGAGCCCAACTTGGAAGGCCACGCAGGCATTGAGCAGCGTGACGTAGAATGGGAGACAGGTGAAATTGACTACGGCGTAGAGCCCTGTGGCGACGCCGATGACGAGCAGTAGGCCGTTATAGGCTCGGGCACGGGCGTTGAAGGAGAGGATGCGGAATAGGTTCAGCACCCACATGGCAATACCGAGCAGAAGCGTGTATCCGACCGTCACCACGAAGGGTATCCCGCCGCCGAGGTCGAGGATGGCCGATGGAGATGTCCAGAAGATGCGAGGCATCTCGGGAAGCGGGGCGAGGCCGAGGCCGTAGACAATCCAGAGCGGGGCGAAGATGCCGAGCAGGGCTGCGAGCATGGTCTTGAAGCCGAAGATCCTCATCTGGCCCATACCGATGACAAAGACGGGGAGGTAGAGGAGGAAGTGGTAATCGACGGTTGCGGCGGCGGTGAGCAGGGCGAAGATGAGGCAGAGACGGCGTGTGCAGTCGCGCTCGGAGTAGAGGCCGAACATCATCCACATGCAACCCACGACGACTAGGGCGAGGAGCGAGCCCGCTCCGAACCACGAGGCGACCGAGGGGGTGGCACAGGTGGCGACGACGAAGAAGGCGGCGAAGAAGACCGACATGGTGCGCAGCAGGTTGAACTGCTTGTTGACCATAATCATCATCAGCGCCACGGCGGCGATGCAGGCGAACGAGACGAGGCAGGAGAGGGGCGGGAGCATCGTAAGGCCGTCCCAAAGCCCGTGGAAGATGACCGAGTCGGGCCCTGCGGGGGTCGGGAGGGTGCCCGACATGAGGGAGCGCCACGCAAGCCACATCGAGCCCACGGAGAGCAGCATGGCTACTCCCCGCGAGCGCAGGACGTTGGTGAA
>CAMWXQ010000152.1 GCA_947178235.1 uncultured Muribaculaceae bacterium | reverse complement strand
GCCTGTGACCGAGACAGCCCCGTCTTCGACCTTCAACATCGGGAGTTGGCCGAGGACATCGAGACAGGTACCTAGGTTTTGGAGAGGTGTACCCGCGATGGTCGAGATGAGTGTCGACCCCTCCAATCGGGTGACAGAGCCCGGGACCGAGACGATGATTTCCTGCAACATTATCGAGTCCGTGGGCTCGTCGGCATACATGTCTGCGGCGGTGAGCGAGGGGAGGGCGAGGAGAATGAGTTTGGGTAGTTTTGACATAAGACAGTGACTTTGGTGGGTTTGATTTCGGTTGCAAAGTTACTGCCTCTGTCCGCTTAATACCAAAAATGCGGTCTGACCGACCGCATTTTAATCCATTGAATCACAGATAATTGTTGAGCGTCAGACTTGAAAAGTCTGACCGCCTCAGAAAATCGCCAAAAAACGCTCCCTATCGGACACATCGAGGGCTGAGATTCGTGCTTTCAGCCTCGACTTGCGCTTGTACGTCACCTCCATGCTCTCGCCGATGAGCAGGGCGATGGTGCGGTTGGAGAGGCGGGCTGCGAGATAGACCATGAGCCTGTAATCCTCGGGGCGTATCGCGGGCCACTCGGCGCGGAGCGTGTCGAGCAGTCCGTCTATGCCGTCGTTGACACACCGCTCCATATCGCCGAAGAGACCTTCGTCCGATTTCAGTGCCTCGATCTGCGCCTTGACCTTCTCGGCCACAGCCTTGCGCTCGGTCCGCGTGCCCTGCGATTCATAGTAGGTCTGACAGAGTTCGTCGATGGTATCGAAGCGTCCCGCGAGGAGCGAGGCAAGTTTGTCCCTCATGGCCGAGCTCTCGGCGTGGTTGCGGTCGAGGTCCTCCCTCAGTCCCGAGGCCTCAGCCAACAGGGCGGCGTGGCGAGCCTCGTGTAGTCTCAGCCGCTCGCGCTGCCACACGATAACTCCGCCCGCGAGGAGCAGCAGGGCCACAGCCCCCGCCACAATCCATCCGCGGCGCACGCGCTCGCGGTAGAGCATGAATTCCTTCTCCTTTTCGAGATACAGGGCTGTGGCGAGCGGATCGGCTGAGCCCGATGACTTCAACATCGCTTTGAGCGCACAGGCGTGGCGGTATTCCTCGCCCCCGTCGCGGCCATAGTATCTGACAGCGATGTCTACGATGGTATCGGTCGGGGCCGTGAGCCGATTGGCTACGAGTGCTTCAGAATAGAGCAGGGCCCACCGAGCCATATCAGCTGAGTCGTCGAACTCGGTGAGGTCCAGTCTGTTGAGGCGTTCCATTGCCGCCGTGGGGTCGGTGTGCATCAGCGCACCCGCCTCATCGAGCGAGCGCTTGACCCTCGTGCCCGACGCCGAGCAGGCCGTCAGCATCAGTATGGCGATGATGTATAAAAGTCCACGCATATATATAATAGACGCAAAATGTTGGGAAAACTGACGTGTCGGATGCCAATTTGTATATTTTTAAGAAATGTCGAGGATATATCCGCGTTTCTTGATGGAGGTTATCGATAGCCTCGGGTCGGCGAGGAGGCGTCGGATATAGGTGATCTGGACGTTGAGGGCAAGAGAATTGGCATAGCTCGCATCCCCCCATACGCGGCGAAGTATCTCGTCGCGCTCAACGGGTCTCCCCGGTGTCTCGGCGAGGAGTGCGAGGATCTCGGCCTGTCTGACCGTGAGCGAGTGGGTCTCGCCCGCGTATGTGAGCGTCGAGAGTGCGGGGCTGAAAAGTGTGTCGCCCAACATCAGTTCTTCGTCGCGCGAGGCGTCCATGCTATCGAAACGCTCCGAAATCTTTGCCATCAGCTCTTCGGGGTAGAATGGCTTCGGTATATAGTCGTTCCCTTTGAGCGAGAATCCGTGCAGTCGGTCGACCTTGTCGGTGCGGTCGGTGAGGAAGAAGATGATGACGCGCCTGTCCGACTGCCGTATCCGCTTCGCGAGCTCGAAGCCGTCGAGTCCCGGCATATTGACGTCGAGCAGTATGAGGTCGGGGTGTTGTGTGAGATATGCGTCGTATCCCGCGAGGCCGTCGTGGACACAGGTTACATCGTACCCCTCCGCCTCGATGAAACGGCATAGCAGCGTGGAGTTCTTCACATCGTCGTCCACGAGCAGGATTCTTGGCTTTTTCATCTCTGTGGGAGGTTTATGGTGAAACAGGTTCCGCTCCCGGTGGTACTCTCGACTGCGACACTTCCGCCGTGGGCTTCGGTAAGCAGACGGACGTATGTGAGGCCAAGGCCGATGCCGGGGACATCCCCCGCCGACGCCTGTCCGCGGTAGAATCGGTTGAAGATGTGGCCGAGATCCGATGAGGGTATGCCGATGCCGTTGTCCGTAACGTTGATTGCCACACCATCGGGGGTCTCCGAGGCCGAGATCGTGACAGAGACCTCCTCGCGCGAGTACTTGATGGCATTCTCGACGAGGTTGCTGAGTATATTATATAGGTGCGAGGGGTCGGCGTGTATCGTGAGCCCTTCAGGAATGTCGACCAAGACACTTACCCGCTTGTGAGTGGGGTTCGGTGCTGCTTGCATCACCCTTGTGGCGAGTGCGCTGAGGTCTACATCCGAGATGTTGAGCGGGATCTGAGTCACGTCGTTGAATGTTATGTCCCTCAGTTTGGAGAAATATGCCGAGAGTGTGTCGAGGGCATCGCGGGTATCGGTGAGCAGTTCGCGCCTCATTGCTTCGTCGGTCGTCATCCGAGGGTTCTCGAGCCCGGAGACACACATTTTGAGCGTCGAGAGGGGGCGTTTGAGCTCGTGTATCATCGTGGTGACGAAACCATTGCGCATACGGTCGAGACGCGAGAGCTTCAAGACGGTCGAGAACTGCAAGAGGAGGCAGACGATAAGGAACGTGGAGAGTATGGCGACGGCGATGAGGCTGTTGAGCATACTCCCGAGCACTTCGGAGAATGGGAAACGGCAGGTGACGCGGATATTGAGACGTTCGAGCTCGGAGAAGGGGAAGAGGATTTCGGCCGACGGGGTCAGCAGGCTGGCATGGCGAGAGAATTGGGGTACCCAGAGCGAGCTGTCGCTCACCTCTGTCACCACTACTGCATCGAGCCCCGCTGCCGCGAGGAGCGAGTCGACCTCGGCAATATCCGGTTTGAGATCGAGATACTTGAATGCACCCCATACCGAGGCATCGGACGGCGCATTGTCCACATCATAGGTCTCTGTCGCACACTCGACCGCTTCGATATTGTCCATCACCATTTTCGCGGCCCTGTTCATCTCCTCCTGGGTGAGCCTGCGGTCCTCTTTGATTCCGAGCAGTTCGTGGGCCTTGAATCTGTGCGTCGTGATGGTCACCCTGCTGTGAGGCTTCCCGACCGAGTCGGTGGAGAAGTCGATATTGAAGTTGGATTGGCGTGTGAGCGACGTACTCAGAGAGTCCTTGGAACCCGAAAGACTGTCGCGGTACCCGTCGAGTATCTCGATCGCCTTGCCGTAGGCTGCGGTCTCCGCCTCGGTCAGCGAGTACTCGTACCGACCGTACAGCCAGTAGCCCTGCATACCGAGGAAGGCAAGTATCGCCAGTATGGTGATTATGTATAGAGCCTTGATCCTGTTTTCCATGTGGGCAAAGGTACTGAAAACTATTGGAATGAGCCCAATAACTGAACCCCTAAATCGCGGGGAGTAATAATTGAGTAATATTCGGGTAATCTTTGAGTAATGATTATTTTCGGCCCGCGGGAGAGAATCGGGGTAACTTTGCAGCATCAATCACAAACCGCAAAAACCGAATGAAAATGAAAAGAACCATCATTATCCTCGGCGCCGCACTCGTGCTCGCCTCGGCCATGTCGGCCCGCGTCATGCGCCGCAAGCTCAGCATCTTCAACCCCAGTGTCCCCGAGACCGAGACCGTCGCACAGGGTCGCATGGAGTTTGTCTACGACTACTCGTTCGCGACCGACACCATCGACCGAACCCCCGACAACCGCGAGAGCGACCGGATGCTCTTGCAGATAGGCGAAGGGGGTGTGTCGAAGTTTTCGAGCTACAAGAATCTGTCGGTCGACTCGCTGCTGATGCAGTCGACCCAGGAACAGATTGTCCAAGCCGCCCTCGACGGCCTCTTGGAGCACGGCGACTTCATGACCATATACAAAAATCTGCCCGATGGGAGGATGACGCAGACCGAAAAGATCTGCATGGACTGGTTCAGATACGACGAGCCGATGCCGTCCATCGACTGGGAACCAGTCGACACCACCGCGACAATCCTCGGCTATGAGTGTGCGGGAGCGCGGTGCAGGTTCGGAGGCCGCGAGTGGATCGCCTTCTACACCGAGGAGATCCCCCTGTCCGAGGGGCCGTGGAAGCTCTGCGGGCTCCCGGGGATGATAATGGCGGCCTCGGATGCCGAGGGGGATTACACATTCGAGTGCATAGGGCTGAGGTCCCGCAGCGACCGACCGCTGACGATGTACAAGGTGCC
>CAMWXQ010000151.1 GCA_947178235.1 uncultured Muribaculaceae bacterium | reverse complement strand
CCTCCTCGACCGACCCGGTTTCGAGGCCGATCGAGGTGAGCGCTGCGGCCACCTAGTCGGGGTTCAGGGAGAAGTCGAGATTTTCTTTGAGCCAATTATATGAAATGTTCATTGGGATGAATTGGGTATTGTCTTGATGGTTTTTGACTTGCAAAGTTACACAAAAAAAGTGACTTTCCACCTCCCCGCCGCAAGAAAACCGCAGAAAGGGATTCAAAAAACACCACCAAAAATATTATTGAAATTAAATCTCAGTTCTTGAATGGGGACTGACCCAGTAAGAAGTCAAACAATCCGATGATCAGATACCCTTGTTCGTCGGTATAAGGCATGATGTCATTTCGTACGATGATTATCTTCTTGAAAGAATCATCTATATTCCTGAACGAAGCTGTCTCCTGGGCCTTTTTTTCTTCGTCCGGCATCGACAGCGCTGACTGGATATAGTAGCGTTCGTTCCCAGAATTGGCCACAAAATCAACTTCGAGCTGTTTACGAACCAGAACGCCCGACTTGTTTCTCTCCCGGATCTCTACCATACCTACATCTACAGAAAAACCTCGGATAAGAAGTTCATTATATATTATGTTCTCCATTATATGGGTCTCTTCGAGCTGTCTGAATTCAAGTGTCGCATTTCGGAGTCCCAGATCAGAGAAATAATATTTTGAGAGAGTGTTTATGTACTTCTTCCCTTTTATATTATATCGGATTGCTCTCTCGATCAAGAAAGCATCTTCCATGTAGTCGATGTACTTAGAGACGGTCTTGTTAGTGATGATAATGTTTTTCAGACTCTTGAATGTTTTTATCAGTTTGGTGGGATTTGTTGATGACCCTATGGAAGAAGCAATTATTTTAGTGAGCTCGTCGAGTTCTGCCCCATTTCTTACTTTATGTCTTTCAAGTATATCCTTGATGAAAACCGTAGACATAAGATTTTCGAGGTATCTCATTTTCTTCTGATGATCTTCGAGCTGAACAACCTGTGGAAGGCCTCCGAATGTATAATATGTCTTCCACGCAACACTGCGATCCCCGCCAATAGCCTCATAATATTCACCGAACGAGAGTGGATACATATGTATTTCATCGCCTCTCCCGCGGAACTCGGTCACAATGTCGCTTGATAGGAATTTTGAATTGCTGCCGGTGACGTAGACATCTATATTGGGTCTGTAAAGCAGGCTGTTGAGGACTTCGACAAAATCCTTCATCATCTGAATTTCATCGACCATCAATATATATGAGCCCCCATCACCGATGACCGAGTCTATATATTCCAGAAATTTGTCGGGATCCCGAAGTTCGTTGTGCTTTCTGTCATCCAAGGGTATGTGTACGATATGATCTTCGGGGGTTCCATTGTCCATCAACCAATCGCGGAAAATTCTTGACAACAGAAAAGACTTGCCACACCTTCTTATCCCGGTCACGATCTTGATCAAGCCGTTTCCGCGGCCTGATATGAGTTGTCTCAAATAGTTATCTCGTCTAATCAACATAATCCTATTCCTAAAAATTGGCATTTGTGCCACTTTTTAGGAATACAAAGATAGGGTTATTTAATTATCCCACCAAATTCTATTCCTAAAAAGTGGCATTTGTGCCACTTTTTAGGAATAGTCTACGTGTACAGATTGGTGTATCCTGTCCGCATGAGGATTAAATGGGGATACTTGTATGCTTATGAGAAACGTCCTATTCCTAAAAACTGGCACAAATGCCGGTTTTTAGGAATAGGACGGTGTGGGGGCTTTTGCGGTTATGCTTGTCTGAGGTGGCGGATGGCGGCGAGGCCGTAGAGGGTGACGATGACGAAGCAGCCGAGGGGGATGAGGTATGAGATGTTTACGGCGGGCATCCCCCAGATGGTGCCCATGTCGATGACGGCGCCCTGGACGGGAGGCATGAGTGCGCCGCCGACAATCGACATCACGAGGAAGGCAGACCCGATGGGGGTGTCGCGCGGGGTGACGTCGTTGAGGGCGATGCCGTAGATGCTCGGGAACATGATGGACATGAAGGCACTGATGCACACGAGGCTCCACAGGCCCCCCATGCCGACGATGGTGACGGCGCCGAGCGAGCAGAGGGTTGCGCCCACACCGAAGATGGTGAGCATGACGGCGGGGCGGACATACTTCATGCAGTAGGTGCCGACGAAGCGGAAGCATAGGGCGAGCCCCATGGCGAGGATGTTGTAGTTCTGGGCGGTGGCCTTGGTCATGCCGATGTTCTCGGCGTACTGGATGATGAAGGTCCAGACCATGATCTGGGCTGCGACGTAGAACATCTGCGATAAGACGCCGAAGCAGTAGAGACGATTGTGACGCAGACGCGAGAGGCTTTCGCCGACCGACACGCGCTCGCCCGAGCGATCGGAGGCGGGCATACGGGTGAAGGCGATGATGACGGCCATCACGAGCACCACCACGCCGATGGCGACATAGGGGTCGCGGATGACGGCAAGGTCATGGACGCGCACGGAAGCCTTCTCGGCGGCGTCCATGGCGGGGAAGAGTAGTTCGCCCGATGGACCGCGTCGGTCCGAGATGAGGTTGGGAAGGATTATGAGCGAGGCCACGGCCATGCCTGATAGCGAGCCGACGGGGTTGAAGGACTGGGCGAGGTTGAGGCGTCGAGTGGCCGAGTCCTTCGAGCCGAGGGTGAGGATGAAGGGGTTGGCCGTAGTTTCGAGGAAAGCGAGGCCGAAGGTGAGGATGTACAGCGAGAGGCAGAAGAAGGAGAACTGCTCGTAGGCCGCCGCAGGGATGAAGAGGAAGGCCCCGAGGGCGTAGAGGCCGAGGCCGATGAGGAGGCCGGTCTTGTAGCTGTAACGGCGTATGAAGAGTGCCGCGGGCAGTGCCATCGTTGCGTAGCCGCCGTAGAAGGCGAACTGTATCATTGAAGCCTTGGCGGCCGAGATCTGCATGAGTGTCTGGAAGGCAGCCACCAGCGGATTGGTGATGTCATTGGCGAATCCCCACAGGGCGAAGAGCGCGGTGACGACGATGAAGGTGGTCAGATAGCGTTTCTCTACCAGTGGTGTTTTGGCGGTATCGTTCATGGTGCGGTATGGGTTTTGTCCGCAAAGTTAAGGATTTTCGCCAAAAATTCACTACTTTTGTACTCGAAATCAATCCATGAAAGGATTCCCTTGAACCATTCTGTCAATCTTTGCATTAAATGAAACGACTTTTCGCTGCCCTCGCGGCAGGGCTGTTGGCTGCGGGTTCAGCCATGGCCAACTATCCCGACCATGACGACTATCTGTGGGTCACAGTCCCCGACCATGCCGACTGGCTATATGAGACCGGCGACTCGGCCCGCGTCGAAATCTCGGTCTACCGCTACGGCCAGCCCCTCGCCGGCGAGACCCTCTCGTACACCATAGGCCCCGATATGCTCGACGATGACACCTCGGGCACCGTGACCCTCGACGCACAGGGTCGCGCCGTCCTCAATATTGGTACCATGCAGGTTCCGGGCTTCCGTGATCTCCGCCTCGCCACCATCCCCGCTCCCGGCTCGAAGGCCGTGAGCAGCCATCATGTCAAGGTCGGATTCTCGCCCGAGAAGCTCAAAGCCTTCACAGGCGAGCCTGCCGACTTCGACGCCTTCTGGGCCAAGGCTCTCGAGGAGGACTCGAAGACACCCCTCTCGTACACCATCGAGCCGTCGCCCAAGTACACGACACCCAAGATGGACGCCTATCTGGTGAAACTCAACCTCCCCGGCCCGAAGGTGACGGCTATGTACGGCTACCTCTTCATCCCCAAGGGTGAGCCCGGACAGAAGTTCCCCGCCACATTCTGCCCTCCCGGCGCAGGCGTCAAGACTATCAAGGATCCCCTCAATCACCGCTACTACGGCGAGGGGGGCATGATACGCCTCGAAGCTGAAATCCATGGCGTACACCCCGAACTTCCCGAGGATTCCATCGCGGCCATCCGCAAGGTCAAGGGTGACTACCTCTCCAACGGTTGGGACAGCCCCGAGACATATTATATGCGTGACGTCTATCTCGGATGCTGCCGATGGCTCGACTTCCTCTCGCAACTCCCCGAGTTCGACGGCGAGAACCTCTTTGTGCAGGGGGGCAGCCAGGGTGGTGCGCTCGCCATCACCACCGCAGCCCTCGACCCCCGCGTGAAAGGCTGTTCGGCCAACCATCCCGCACTCAGCGACATGAACGGTTACCTCGGCGACAAGACGGGCGGCTACCCCCACCACTTCCGCAAGAATCCCTCGGACGGAACCCCCGAGCGCGTGAAGACACTCGAATACTATGACGTCGTCAACTTTGCCAAACGTCTCCGCTGCCCCGTACGCATGACCTGGGGCTACAACGACAACACCTGTCCCCCCACAACCTCCTACGAGGTCTACAACGTCATCACCGCACCCAAACACGCCCACCTCACCCCCATAAACGAGCACTGGACCTCCCGCGCCACCGAACAGGGCCACTA
>CAMWXQ010000150.1 GCA_947178235.1 uncultured Muribaculaceae bacterium | reverse complement strand
CTGGGTGAACGAGATCAAGTTCCGCGCAGCTATCGGTAAGGCCGGTAACAACCGTGTCGACGCCGACATGTGGCGCTACCTCTACAACGCCAACTCCGAGAGCGGTCCTGCCTTCGGCGGCGGCATCGGCGAGTCCGACGGCGAACTCTGGTACGGCGTAGGCTCCTACCTCCCCAACAAGGACCTCAAGTGGGAGACCACCCTCACCCGCAACCTCGCACTCGACCTCTCCTTCTTCAACGGTCGTCTCCGTGTGACCCCCGAGGTTTACTGGAACACCACCTCCGACCTTATCTATAAGTCGCCCATCCTCTCCACCGCCGGTTACACCTACCAGTATCAGAACATCGGTAAGGTATCCAACAAGGGTTATGAGCTCGCTGTCAACGGCGACATCCTCCGTGGCAAGGACTATGTCCTCTCCGCAAGCTTCAACCTCGGTGCCAACAAGATGGTCGTCGACAAGCTCGCAGGCGACGGTGACGAGCTCACCAACAAGACCGGTTCCTCCGGCTATGACAACTACATCCTCCGTGTAGGCGGTGAGGTAGGTCTCATCTATGGCTTCGTTTACGACGGCCTCTATGGCTTCGACGAGTTCGACTTCGAGAACAACACCTACATCCCCAAGCCCGGTACCCTCGACATGAACGGCATGTACAGCTCTGACCGCGCCGGCAACGCAACCCTCCCCGGCAAGGTTAAGTTCAAGGACATCTCCGGCCCCAACGGATTCCCCGACGGCAAGATCGACGAGTATGACCGTACCGTCATCGGCCGCACTACTCCCCGCCTCCAGGGTGGTTTCGGCATCAACGGTCAGTGGAAGCAGTTCGACTTCACAGCCAACTTCACCTTCTTCCTTGACTTCGACGTCTACAACGCCACCAGCTACTACCTCTCCTCCTCGATCAGCAACAACATCAAGAACCAGGCTTGCTACAACGTCCTCTCCCAGTATGCCAACCGCTGGACCTACGTCTACGGTGCTGAAGCTACCTACAAGAACACCAACTACGTAGAGTATGAGGCAATGTACAAGACCATGAACGAGGGCCAGACCCGCTGGAACCCCGCAGGTGTCAACAAGGACGTGACCATGAGCTACTTCGTAGAGGACGGCTCCTTCCTCCGTTGCAATGATATCTCGATCGGCTACTCCCTGCCCACCAAGATCATCCGCCACGCAGGTATGACCAAGTGCCGCTTCTATGCTTCGGTCGCCAACCCCTTCATCATCACCAACTACTCCGGTTTCGACCCCGAGGTTGACGTGCAGAGCGGTCTCACCCCGAGCTACGACTTCAACCGCTACCCCCGTTCGCGTAGCTACGTCCTCGGTATCAATCTCTCCTTCTAACCAAGTCTAAACTTCCATCTAAACACAATGAAATTCCAAAATATAGCAATCGCAGCCCTTTCGGCTCTTGCTCTTGGTGCTTGCTCCGACTACCTCGACGTCGACGCACCCTCCAAGAAGCTCCCCGAGGAGGCCTTCAAGTCGGAAGCTGACGCCAACTCCGCCCTCAACGGCGTGTATGCTCAGATCCTCTCCGGCGATACCTATGGCGAGAAGCTGTTGAGCATCTATACACTCAATACCGACGTAGACTTCGCCATCAAGAACGGTCACTACGCAGCCACCAACACCTACCAGCGCTACGAGTGTGACCCCGACGCAGGCGAGATCTACAAGGCTTGGTCGCAGTTCTACGCCGCCATCGAGGCCGCCAACATCTTCATCGACCAGATGGAGAAGAGCGAGCTCATCACCGACATGCAGGACCACGCTACCTACGAGCAGATGCTCGGCGAGGCCAAGGTCCTCCGCGCCATGAACTACCATGACCTCATCTGGATGTTCGGTGACGTGCCCATGTCCCTCGTCCCCTCGTACAATGCCCCCACCATGATCTATCCCGTCACCGACCGCGCCGAGATCATCGACGCACTCATCGCTGACCTCGAAGAGATCGCTCCCAAGATGAAGTCCGGCTCGACTGTCGACTGCGACCGCATCTCCAAGGAAATGGCTTGGGCAATGATCGCCCGTCTCGCCCAGACCGCCGCAGGCTACACCCTCCGTCCCGACGGCCGCACCTATGGCAAGATGGTCCGCATGAACCAGGACTACACCAAGTACTACGAGATCACCCGCAACTACTGCGACTCCGTCATCTCCTCCGGTACCTATGACATCTCCGGCCAGCTCTACCACGAGGTATTCGTGAACGAGTGCAACGGCGTGCTCGCCAACGGCCAGGACGTCATCTTCGAGATCCCCTTCGGCGGTGAGTCCACTGGCTCCATCGGCTACATCCACGGCCCCAAGATGGACGCCACCGACGGCTCCACCCCCCACAACTATGGCGCTGCAAGCTCCTCCGCTCAGCTCAACGCCTTCTACCGCTTCTCGTTCGACGAAGAGGACATGCGCCGCGACTACATCAACCAGCTCTGGTACTACACCTCCGGCAATGTCCCCACCATCATCAACGACAACACCAAGGGCCGTACAATCTACAACGGCAAGTGGTCGAAGCTGTGGGTGAACGCCGGCCTCGGTCCCAAGACCACCGGCTCCACGGGTATCAACTACCCCTACATGCGTTACACCGACGTCCTCCTCATGTATGCTGAGGCAGTCAACGAGTGCGAGAACGGTCTCGGCGGCGAGCACGGTGACAAAGCAATCCAGGCTCTCCAGACCGTACGCGAGCGCGCATTCCGTCTCACCAACCCCGGCAAGGTCGCCGAGTACATGGCTGATGCTACCGCAAGCCAGGAAGCCTTCCGCAAGGCTGTCCTCGACGAGCGTAAGTTCGAGTTCGCTGGCGAGAACATGCGCTGGCGCGACCTCGTCCGTCACAACCTCCTTGCCGAGAATACCTACTGGAACTTCTGGCGCTACTACGCAATGGCCGAGGACCAGGGTTCGACCTCTACCGAGCTCGAATATGTCTCCATGCACGACAAGGGTGTCGAGAACTTCTACGACTCCAACGTATTCCCCATCAACGTCTACTACAAGAACGACGTTGCCAACCACTCCAACGCAGCAGCCAACTATGCCGAGTGGCAGTTCCCCAACCAGAGCGTGAAGGTTGTCCAGATCCACAACGCCTACAACTCGCTCAGCGCATCCGAAGGTGCCCTCCTCAAAGTCTCCGTAGCCAACTTCTTCGAGTGGTTCGACGACAACAAGGGCTTCCCCCAGGACTACTTCTGCTACTCGCTCCGCGGTTACATCTACTGTGACTACGACCTCACCGGCCGCGTTTACATCAACAACAACGGCATCTACTCCGCCGCTCCCGATCCCGCTACCCTCGACGCTTCCACACTCCCCGTGGTGCGTTACATCCTCCCCTATCCCCGTAACGTGATCGCCCGCTCCAACGGCCAGTATTCCAACCAGTACGGTTACTAATCAATTCTGATACCTAATCCAGACATGAAAAAGAAATTCTTATATATGCTCACTGCCCTCATGGCAGTCGCAGCTACCTCCTGTAAGGATGACATCGAAACCGGCCCCGTGAACCCCGGCGACCTCGACCGTCTGCCTCGTACGATGTTCTGCACCGTCGAGTCCACAGGAGACAACAATGATACCAACGTGCACTGCGTCACCGAGGAACTCAACACCATCTACCTCTCCTGGTTCAAGGTCGAAGGCGCTGCAGGCTATCAGCTCCGCTACGCTATCTCGACCGGTGTGACCTCCGGCGAGCCCGCTGACTGGGACAAGAACCGCGCACGCGAGATCTATATCGGTAAGAACGTCATGGACGTAGTCCCCGAGGATGTCAAGGCCAAGGCTCAGATCTTCCAGTCCATCCGCGACATGGAGGAGCTCACCGACCTCAAGACCATCAAGGACGACGCTGAGTTTGTGATTGTCTGCGAGGACCTCAACGTCTTCAAGCTCTACAACCTCGAGTACTCCACCGACTATCGCTTCGCCATCAAGGTCCTCTCCCCCCTCGGCGAGCAGCATGACTCCGAGTGGTACGGTTACGGCGACGGCCGTCACTGGGCCGAGTATTGCGGCCAGGGCACCGAGGAGCGTTACGCTACTCCTACCCTCGTCAACTACACCGGCCGTGGCAACAACTCCATCGACTTCACCATCAACCTCAACGTTGCTGACGCTGTCGACGGTATCGATGCTGCTGACGTCACCTCCTTCAAGGAGAACTTCGGCTGGAACGCTGACTCCACCATGTTCAAGGCTGACATGATCAAGATCACCCCTGACATCATGACTCCCAATGCTGCCATCGACCAGAAGTGGAAAGACGGCGTGATGCTCTCCGAGCTCGGCATCAAGGACGGTGTGGTCAACGTACATGTCGACGGTCTCGACGAGAACACCGTCTACATCGTCAACCTCATCAACTCCGAGGTTCCCGTCGCAGTAGACTCCTACTACAACACCCTCTCGCTCCGTACCTCCGGTCAGCGCGGTGATGCCA
>CAMWXQ010000149.1 GCA_947178235.1 uncultured Muribaculaceae bacterium | reverse complement strand
GACGTACGCGCTCGCCGACACTGTACAGCTTGTTGAAGGCCTCGTTCTGCAACTGGTTGCCGAGCCATGCCGAGGTGTCGCGTGCCTCGTCGGCCCAGGAGATGGGGTGTACGACGGAGAGGACATCGACCGGTTTGAGCTTGGTCACGGCCTCGGTCGGGGTCCAGAACTGCATACCCTTCTCGGCGGCGAAGCGGGGGAGAGCTTCGAGGAACTGGAATATGCCTGTCTCGCGGGGCTGGAAGTCACCGAACACTTCGAGGTTCATGAAGAGGTTGATTATCTGCTCCTCGGCGGGGGTGGAGGCGATCCAGTTGATGTACTTGTCGGCGGTGAGGGGGTACTCGTCCCACGAAGTGTTGGAGAAGCGGTCCGAGATGTCGTCCGAGAAGCGGTCGTTCTTGAGGAGGATTTTCAGCTCGGGAGCCGATGCGGCGGCATAGACGTAGTTGGGCGACTTCCAGCCGAGGATGTGCTTGGCGCCCTCGGTGATGACACCCTTGAAGCCCATGTCGAGGATCTGGGGAGCCATCTCGTCGCAGTAGATGAGCTCGGTGTTGCGGAACACCTTGGGCTTCTGGCCGAAGAGGGCCTCGATCTTCTCGTCGTGGACCTTGACCTGGTTGGCGAACTCGTCGGGGTCGGCGAGGGAGGCCAGCGAGTGGGCATAGGTCTCGGCGAGGAATTCGACGCAGCCCGTGTCGGAGAGCTTTTTGAGGAGGTCGACGAATTCGGGGACGTACATCTCGAACTGTTCGAGGGCTGTGCCGGTGATGGAGATGGCGCACTTGAATGCCCCCTTGCTCTGCTCGATCATGCGCAGGAGGGTCTCGGCTGCGGGGATGTACGAGCGCTCGGCTATGCGGGTGATGATGTCGTCGTTGGCGAAGTCATCATAGTAGTAGTGGTCGTTGCCGATGTCGAAGAAGCGGTATCTTTTGAGACGGAACGGCTGATGGATCTGAAAGTAGAAGCAAATAGCTTTCATTGTATTCTTGTAGGTGTTGATTGTTTTGTTCGTGGGGTGGTGATGTGGGGTCAGCGGCCCAGCACCTTATTATATATGTCTATGACCTTCTGCCCGGCCTTGTCCCAGGTGATCTGGTTGACCTCGGCCAGTCCGTCCTCGCGCAGCTGCTTGTACATGGCGGGGTAGGTGACGATCGAGTTGATGGCGTCGGCCATGGCGTCGATGTCCCAGTAGTCGGTCTTGATGACGTTGGTGAGGATCTCGGCGCATCCGCTCTGCTTGGAGATGATCGAGGGGACGCCCATCTGCATGGCTTCGAGTGGCGAGATGCCGAAGGGCTCGGAGACGGAGGGCATCACGTAAACGTCGCTCGACTTGAGCATCTCGTAGACCTGGGAACCCTTCTGGAATCCGGGGAAGTGGAAGCGGTCGGCGATGCCACGCTCGGCGGCGAGGTTGATCATCTTGTTCATCATGTCGCCGCTGCCGGCCATCACGAAGCGCACGTTCGGGTTGTTCTTCAACACCTTTGCGGCGGCCTCGACGAAGTATTCGGGGCCCTTCTGCATGGTGATGCGGCCCAGGAAGGTGACGACCTTGTCCTTGGAGTGGTGGTCGGGCACGTTGAGCTGCTCGGGGGTGAGGGGAGTGACGGCGTTGTGGACGGTGGTGACCTTGGCGGGGTCGATGCCGTAGTTGTGGATGACGGTCTCGCGGGTGAGGTTCGAGACACAGATGATGTGGTCGGCGTTGTTCATGCCGTCCTTCTCGATGGCGAACACGGTGGGATTGGGTTTCCCTCGCGAGCGGTCGAACTCGGTGGCGTGGACGTGTATCACGAGCGGCTTGCCCGATACCTGCTTGGCGTGGATGCCGGCGGGATAGGTGAGCCAGTCGTGCGAGTGGATGATGTCGTATTCGAGGGTGCGGGCCACGACGCCTGCACAGATCGAGTAGTTGTTGATCTCCTCGACGAGGTTGTCGGGATAGCGGCCGGAGAACTCTATGCACCCGAGGTCATTGGTGCGCATATAGTTGAAGTCGGCGTAGATGTGGTCGCGCAGGCGGAAGTAGAGGTCGGGGTCCATGACATTGCCGATGCGCTCGCGCACGTAGTCGGCCGTCACGTCGCGCCAGACGATGGGCACCTGGGACATGCCCACGATGTTGGCGAAGTGCTTCTCCTCATCGCCGAAGGGCTTGGGGATGACAAAGGTGATCTCCATGTCGCCACACTCCCACATACCTTTTGTGAGACCGTAGCTGGCGGTGCCGAGGCCGCCGAGGATGTGAGGGGGGAATTCCCACCCGAACATTAAGGCTTTCATGTTGATTGTCTGATATTGGATGCCTCCTGTGGGGCGGGATTAGTCCATGGTGAATTTTTTGAGAGTGGTGAGGGTGCGCAGGACCTCGGCGACGTTGGTGACGTGGCTGATGGCGCCGCGGCCCACGTAGGGAGGATTGGCGTCGTAGAGCTGCGAGAGCGATCCGATGCAACCCTTGGTCATCTCGTCCTCGAAACCGATGAGCATACGGTCGATGTAGCTGACACCGCTCATCCCGAACACTTTCAGATAGGCGTCGGCATAGAATCCCATGAGCCAGGGGCGTGCGGGGCCGTTGTGCAGGGCCATCTCGCGCTCCTCGGGCGAGCCGAGGTAGTTGGGGCGGTATCCGAAGCTCTTGGGCGAGAGTGTGCGGAGACCCTTGGGGGTGAGGAGCTCGCGGGTGACGATGTCGAGGACGCGCTTGCGCTGGCGGCGGTCGAGGGGCGAGTAGTCAAGCCCGATGGCGATGGCCATGTTGGGGCGCACCGACGGGTCGGCATACGAGCCGTTGACATAGTCGTAGAGGTATCCGTAGTCGTTGAGGAAAGCCTTGACGAATGGCTCGGTCATCTTCTCGGCGGCTGCGGTGTACTCCTCGGCCTCCTTGCCCTCGGTGAGCCGCGAGGCAAAGATGAGGGCGTTGTACCACAGTGCGTTGAACTCGACGAGGTAGCCCGTGCGGGGTACGACATGGTGGCCGCCGAGCGAGGCGTTCATCCACGACATCGGTTTGCCGCCGCCGTCGGTCCAGACCATGCCGGTCTCTTCGTCGACGTGCATGAAGGGGTGTTTGCCGCTCTGGATGAACTTGATCATCGCGCGGATGTCATTGAGATACTTAGCGCCACATTCGGGACGGGAGTATGCCTTGGCGTACTGTTGGAGTGCCCAGATGGCCCACAGGGGTACGTCGGGGAGGTCGATGCCCTGGATGTGGGTGTCGAGCTCGCCCGTCTCCATGAAGGCGCGCAGCCCTGCGAGGGCGGTCTCGGCGATCTTCTCGAAGTCGGCACGGTGGTTGATGGCGATGGTGGCGCCCGGGAGTGCCATGAAAGTGTTGCGTGCGATCACCTTGCCCCAGGGATAGCCCGAGAGAAGGTACATGCCGTCGGAGGTCGAGAGGTAGCACTGCTTGACGGCGTTTTTGAGACAGTTGAAGAAGGATGTGCGCTGGGTGCGGTTGGCGATCTCCTTCTCGTACATCTTGGGGAGCTCGGCGGGGTCAACCTCGCTGAGTCCGGCGGAGAAGATGATGCTCTGACCCTTCTCGATGGGTACGTCGAAGTATCCTGGCACCCAGAGGTCCTCGGTGTAGGGGACGCCGCGTTCGAGGTCCTTGACATACTCGAATCCGTTATACCAGTGGGGCTCGTAGGTCCACTCGGGCTTGGTCGAGAACTGCATGAAGAGGCGGGGGTATCCGTCGTAGAGACAAGCCGACACGCCGTTGTCACAGGCGGGAATCTCGGTGTTGATGACGTCGTTGACGACACACAGCTCGTTGGCGTCGCGGAAGGCGAGCACGGGGCGGAAGCGGAGTGTCGTGGGCGAGTGGGCCTCTTCGAGGGTGTAGCGGATGAGGATGCGGCTCTCGCCGGAGATGAAGATTTTCTCCTTGGTGAGGATGACGCCGCCGACGCGGTAGGTTGTGCGGGGCACGTTCTCGCAGTCGAACTCGCGGATATACTTGTGTCCGTTGGGGTTCATCACGCCGCCCTGATAGCGGTGGAGGCCCAGGTTGAAGGGCGCGCCATGCTGGTAGACGGTCTCGTCGAGGGACGAGAGCATGACGTGCCAGGAGTTGCCCAGTTCGGGCACGGGCACCACAAGCAGGCCATGCTGCTTGCGGGTGTTGCAGTCGACTATCGTCGTGCAGTGATAGGCTCCTGACTGGTTGGTGCGCAGCATCTCCTTCGGGAGAGACTGTTCCAGGTTAATCATCAGGTTCTTATCAAATTTCAGATAGCTCATCAGTTGATATTTAGAGGGTTTGTTTACCTGTTTTTTGGATATGTCGTTTGAATGATGCAGACGGTATTCTGTGTCGAGGTCGTGAGTGAGGTGAGGGGTTGACAGACGGCCCCAAAGATGGAATTTGGTATTAGCTGCGTTTTTTTAATTCACAAATGTAGTGCTTTTGAGCCCAATATACAAATAAAATCCCCACGAAATTCAAAAGGATGTTTTATAAC
>CAMWXQ010000148.1 GCA_947178235.1 uncultured Muribaculaceae bacterium | reverse complement strand
ACGTGAAGGAGCGCATATCCATCCCCCGTGTGGTGATGCCTCAGCTCCCCGCCGACTACCGCGTAACCTGCAACGAGGAGGTCAACTGTGGCCTCTCGCCGGAGATGGCCGTCATCGAAGCTTCGAGATGCCTCGACTGCCCCGACCCGCAGTGCATGACCGGCTGCCCTGTCTCAATCGAGATACCCGCGTTCGTGAAGAACATCGAGCGTGGCGACTTCCGCGAAGCCGCCCGCATCCTGCGCCTCACCTCGGCACTCCCCGCTGTCTGTGGCCGCGTGTGCCCCCAGGAGAAACAGTGCGAGAGCCGATGTATATACCATAAGATGAAGAAGCAGCCCGTGGCCATCGGCTATCTCGAACGCTTCGCCGCCGACTTCGAACGGTTGGAGAATCATGGCGAGCCAGCCCCCGCACCCGAGGCTACGAAGAACGGCATCAAGATCGCCGTCGTCGGCTCGGGCCCCGCTGGGCTCTCATTCGCGGGTCAGATGGCCGATTACAGCTATGACGTCACCGTCTTCGAGGCGCTCCACCATGTCGGGGGCGTACTTGTCTACGGTATCCCCGAATTCCGCCTTCCCAACTCCGTGGTCGAGGCTGAGATCGAGGGCCTCCGCCGCCAGGGGGTCGAATTCGTGACCGACTGCATCATAGGCAAGACCCTCAGCCACGACGATCTCGTCGAAATGGGATTCAAGGGAATCTTCGTAGGCTCCGGCGCGGGTCTCCCGCGGTTTATGGGCATACCCGGCGAGAATTATATAGGTGTGATGTCGAGCAACGAGTATCTCACTCGCATCAACCTCATGGGCGCAGGCCGGCCCGGCGAGGATACCCCCGTACTCAAAGGACACCGCGTCGCCGTCATCGGCGGCGGCAACACCGCTATGGACTCATGCCGCACGGCGCGCCGACAGGGGGCCGAGAAGGTCATGATCGTCTACCGCCGCGGCGAGGCCGAGATGCCCGCCCGCATCGAGGAGGTCGAACATGCCAAGGAGGAAGGTGTCGAATTCCTCACCCTCTGCAATCCTGTATCGTACAGCGCTGATGAGAATGGCCGTGTCTGCTCGATGCGTGTCCAGCGCATGGAGCTCGGCGAGCCCGACGCTTCGGGGCGCCGCTCGCCTGTCCCCATCGAGGGCGCCGTCGAGGATATACCCGTCGACCTCGTGATCGTCAGTGTCGGAGTATCTCCGAATCCTCTGATCCCCAACTCTTTCGCCGACCTCGACGTCTCGCGCCGCGGAACCATCGTGGTCAACGAGGAGACCATGCGTTCGTCACTCCCCGACCTGTGGGCCGGCGGCGACATTGTCCGCGGGGGCGCGACCGTCATCCTCGCCATGGGAGACGGACGCCGTGCCGCCCGAGCCATGCACGAGACCCTTTCGGGTCAGTCACAATCCTAAACCCAAGACAGTTTTGAAAAGATTAATCCCACTGATAGCCGCGCTCGCCGCCGCCCCGCTCCTCCCGGCACAGACCCCTGCCGATATCGAGACCATCGTGGCCGAGGCACGCAAAGCCCCGCGCAACCGCGCCCTCAACCTCAAAGCCGGCAAGGCTCTGAGCGAGGCCGGACGTTTCGCCGAGGCCATACCCTTCTTCCTCAAAGGTCCGAACGAGGGGAACCTCGGGGCTGCCGAGGCCTCGTTCTACCTCTACGACTTCGACAATGCCGACACCTATCTCGAACGCTATACCGACAAGCGCACCAAGGCCGAGATTGAGGCTGACCGCAACTTCTCGTGGCACCCTGGCGGAGAGGTTGGCGACTGGGCCGAATACCTCTCTGGACGCATAGAGATGGGCCGCTCGATGCTCGACCGTGTACAGAAAATCGAAGTCATCGACAGCATCAACATCCCTGCCGAAGCTGTGGCCGACTATATCCGCCTCGCCAAGAGTGCGGGCAGCATGGTCCCCTCCACGGTCGTGGAGCGCATCGTCGGCGATGAAACCCTCGGACGTCTCGGCCTCGACGACATCTCGGGTACGGCCTTTGTGCCAGAGACAGGCAATGAGGTGATGTGGACCGGTGTGGGCACAGACGGGCTCTCGGTGATGTACGAGAGTGTCCGCCTCGCCGACGGCTCATGGGATGCGCCAGAGAAGCTTTTCGACTACGCTTCGATATTCGGGAACAATGAGGGCACGACCGTGACCTCTCCATTCCTCCTCAACGATGGTGTCACCCTCTACTTCGCGGCCGATGGAGCCGAGAGCCTCGGCGGCCTCGACATCTTTGTCTCGCGCCGCGATGATGACCGCTACCTCCAACCCTCCAACATCGGAATGCCGTACAACTCCCCGTACAACGACTATCTCTATGCCGTCGACGAGGAGACCGGCGCAGGGTTCTGGGTCAGCGACCGCAATCAGATAGCCGACTCGGTCACTCTCTACACCTTTGTCCCCTCCGAGTTGCGTGTCAACTATCCAACCGATACCCCCGCGCTCACCTCATACGCCCGTCTCGCGTCGGTCAAGGCCACGCAGAATCCCGAGGCCGACTACTCTACATTGCGACGCAAGATTGCATCCGTCGCCAGGGGTGCCGACCGCGTCGTGAACAGTTCGGGGCCAGAATTTGCGTTCGCTCTCCCCGACGGACGCATTGCCCGCCGACTGAGCGACTTCCGCACACCACTCGCGCGCAAGGCGATGCAGGAATACCTCGACGCCCGTCGCACTCTCGATGAGACCAATGCCGAACTCTCGCGCCTCCGTGCCTCCTATGCCCGCGGCGACCGCTCTGCCTCGGACCGCATCCTCGCCCTTGAACGGAGGACCGAGGCTATGCGCGCGTCGCTCACCGACCTCTCCAATGCCGTCATCACAGCCGAACACTAACCCCCCAATCAATACCTCCCCATGACCCTCACCGTAATCCTGCTCGGAGCCGCCCTGCTCGTGCTCCTGTGCATCTTCTTCTACTACGTGCCGTTCTTCCTGTGGATTTCGGCGCGTGTGAGCGGCGTGCATATCTCGCTGATACAGCTCTTCCTCATGCGTATCCGCAAGGTACCCGCCTCCATCATCGTGCGCGCTCTCATCGAGGCTCACAAGGCCGGCCTCAATGACGTCACCCGCGACGACCTCGAAGCCCACTACCTCGCCGGCGGCAATGTCGAGAAGGTTGTCCACGCCCTCGTCTCCGCATCGAAGGCCAACATCGACCTCGGCTTCAAGATGGCCACTGCCATCGACCTCGCCGGCCGCGACGTGTTCCAGGCCGTGCAGATGTCCGTCAACCCCAAGGTCATCGAGACACCCCACGTCACCGCCGTCGCCAAGGATGGCATCCAGCTCATCGCCATCGCCCGCGTCACCGTCCGTGCCAACATCCGTCAGCTCGTTGGTGGGGCAGGGGAGGACACCGTTCTCGCCCGCGTCGGAGAGGGTATCGTCTCCTCCATCGGCTCGTCCGAGAGCCACAAGCTCGTGCTCGAGAACCCCGACAATATCTCGAAACTCGTTCTGCGCAAGGGTCTTGACTCCGGTACCGCCTTTGAGATTCTCTCCATCGACATCGCTGACATCGACATAGGCAAGAACATCGGTGCCGCTCTCCAGATAGACCAGGCACAGGCCGACAAGAATATCGCCCAGGCCAAGGCCGAGGAGCGCCGTGCGATGGCAATCGCCCTCGAACAGGAGATGCGCGCCAAGGCACAGGAAGCCCGCGCCAAGGTGATCGAGGCCGAAGCCGAGCTACCCCGCGCGATGGCCCAGGCATTCCTCTCCGGCAATCTCGGCATCATGGACTACTACCGCATGAAGAATATGGAAGCGGACACAACCATGCGCCAGAATATCGCCAATCCACCCATCTCTGAAAAATGATAGACCTACGGAAGATAATTTCAACCACACGAAACTATAATTTCCACTCCCATACCCAGTTCTGTGACGGCCGCGAGCCTATGGCCCGCATGGCTGCCCAGGCTGTGGCCGACGGATTCGAGCACTACGGCTTCACCCCACATTCACCGGTGCCCGAGTCCGTCGTCTCTTCGTGCAACATGAGTGCCGGCCGCGTACCCGAATACTTCGCCGAGTTCGAGCGGCTGCGCTCTCAGCACGAGGGTGAGATCTCGCTCTACCGTTCGATGGAGATTGACTACCTCGGCCACGGCTGGGGTGCCCATATACCATATTTTCAGAATCTCCCGCTCGACTACCGCCTCAGCTCGGTACACTTTATCCCCACGCCCGACGGCGAGGAGATTGATGTTGACGGACGCCCCGCGAGCTTCATCGCCAAGATGGAGCGCTACTTCGACGGCGACATCCGCTACGTCGTCGATACATTCTACGCCCGCACGCTCGAAATGATCGGGCACGGCGGCTTCGACATCATCGGCCACTTTGACAAAATCGGCTTCAACGCCTCTGCATTCCGCCCCGGCATTGAGGACGAGCCGTGGTATCGCCGCCATATAGACGACGTCATCGACGCCCTCCGCGCCACTGACATCATAGTCGAAGTC
>CAMWXQ010000147.1 GCA_947178235.1 uncultured Muribaculaceae bacterium | reverse complement strand
GTCTTATAATTCCAAATTCAAAATTCCAAATTCAAAATTCATTATCAATGTATTACAATTTCTTTCACTATCTCCTCGCCGAGGGCGCGGTTGAGGGCGGCGACGATGGCGGGGCGGTTGAGGGAGAGTTCGCTTTTGAGGGGCGCCGACGAGAGGTAGACGTGCATGACGCCGTGGTCTACGTAGCGGCGCGTGGTGTATCGGTTGATGCCCGGCCCGACGACATCGATCCACACGGCGGCGGCGCGGCGGTCGTTCAGCCCCTCGGTGAGCCCCGCGCGGCTGATCGCCTCGTCGATGATCGAGGCTATGTGCTTCGGGTAGGTACGCTTCATATCGGTGAGAACTGGCCCGCCTCGACGTGCCACATGCGGACATCTCCGCCCGTGCGGGCCGTGATTTCGTCGAGGTGCTTGCGGTTGGTGTCGGTGATGAATATCTGCCCGAACTCCTCGGAGCCTGTCACGAGCTCCATGATGCGCTCGACGCGGGCCGCATCGAGCTTGTCGAAGATGTCGTCCAGGAGCATCAGGGGACGCATCCCCGTGGCCTCGCGCAGAAAGTCGTACTGGGCGAAGCGCAGGGCCGTCGTGAAGCTCTTGCACTGCCCCTGCGAGGCCGTGCGGCGCATCGGCATCCCGTCGAGCCACATGACTATGTCGTCGCGGTGGGGGCCCACCGATGTATGGTGCAGGATCTCGTCGCGGCGGCGCGAGGCGTCCATGAGTGAGCGCATCGTCGCCCCCGGCTCGTTGAGGTGGCTGTCGTAGGTGAGCGAGACCTCCTCGCCCGTACCCGCGATCGAGGCATAGTGGCGCGCGAACCTCTCCGTGAGGTCGGCTATGCGCCGCGTGCGCGCCTCGTGGATATACTCGGCCGAGAGCTCCATCATCGTCTCCACGGCGTCGTAGAGGTGATGGTCGACACACCCCTCGCGCAGGAGGCGGTTGCGCTGTTCGAGCCCCTTGTTGTACCGTATGAGCGACTCGAGATACACGGGATCGCTCTGCGAGATGACCATGTCGAGCCACTTGCGCCGCTCCTCGCCGCTGTCGCGGATGAGGTCGATGTCCTGGGGCGCGACCATCACCAGGGGGAAGGCCCCGATATGCGTCGACAGGCGCTGATACTCCTTGCCGCCACGTTTGAGGCTCTTGCGGCGCCCTGCGGCCAGACCCATCAGCAGCTCCTCGGGCATCCCCTTGCGCTCATACGAGGCTTTGAGGATGGCGAATTCCTCGCCCCGCGTGACAGCCATCTTGTCGGGCACCCCCGTGAAGCTCTTGCAGAAGCTCAGGAAGTATATGGCATCGAGCAGATTGCTCTTGCCCATGCCATTGTTGCCCAGGAAACAGTTGACCTTGCCCGACATTTCGAGCCGGGCCTGCGGGATATTCTTGAAATTGGTTACTGAGAGCTCTTCGAGACGCATAGATGATGCAAAGGTACGTCAAAAAATCGGTTTTCTGAAATTTTCAGCCCCCGACCTGCCCGTGCGGGGGTATGAAATACGGAGCGGTCGTGGCCGCCGTGGGCCATGACCGCTCCGCAGTAGGGTTACGGGTGTTGTGATCGGGGAGGCGATTACTTCACGCGCTCCATGTACGAGCCGTTGCGGGTATCGACCTTGATCTTGTCGCCGATGTTGCAGAAGAGGGGGACGCGCACCTCGGCACCGGTCTCGACGGTGGCGGGCTTGAGGGTGTTGGTGGCGGTGTCACCCTTGATGCCGGGTTCGGTGTAGGTGATTTCGAGCTCGACAGTGGTGGGCATCTCACAGGTGAGGATGGGCTCGGATGCAGCCTCGACGTTGGCCTCGCAGACGTCGCCCTCTTTGAGGAACTGTACGCCCTCGATGCTCTCGCCGGGGAGGATGATCTCTTCCCATGTCTCGGTGTGGAGGAAGTGGTAGCCCATGTCGTCCTTGTAGGAGTACTGGTAGGGGCGGCGCTCGATGCGGACCTCGTTGACCTTCACGCCCGAGTTCCAGGTCTTGTCGAGGATGCGGCCTGTGCGGACGTTTTTGAGCTTGGTGCGCACGAAGGCAGGGCCCTTGCCGGGTTTAACGTGGAGGAACTCGACGATGAAGTAGAACTGGCCGTCGATGTCGAGGCACATACCGTTCTTGAAATCTGCTGTTGTTGCCATGTATTCGGTTGGTTTTGTTGTATTTTTGATTCTTGGGGGTGTAGGGGGTCACTTGCATCCGCCACAGCATCCGCCCTCCTCGGAGCCGCACGAGCCTCCGCCACATCCGCCGCAGCCTCCGCCACAGGCCGAGGCGAAGTAGGGCTGGATCTCTTCGGGGGTGGCGTCGCGGACGGTGAGGATTTCGCCGTCGAAGTGGAGGTCCTTGCCCACGAGGGGGTGGTTGAAGTCCATGGTGATGTTCTCGGCGGTCATCTCCTTGACCTCGCCGGTGATCTGGTATCCGTCGGCGGTGACCATGGGGAGCTTGGCGCCTTTGAAGATTCGGTCCGTGTCGATCTGTCCCTCCTCGTCGGTGAAGATGTCGATGGGGAGTGTCACCACGTCGTCGGGATTGTAGAGGAATCCCTTCTCGGCGGGGATGGAGATGTCGAACTTGTCACCCTGCGCCTTGCCGTCGAGATATGTCGCGAGACCCTCGACGAGGCCGGGGGTGACGCCATAGATGAATGTCTCGGGCTTGGAGGGTTCGACGGTGTGCACGAGCTCCTTCTGGCCGTCGGGGCCGACGGTGTAGAGGGTGTATGCGAGTTCGACGTATTGTCCGGGCTTGATGGTTGCCATAGTTGATGTCGGTTTTTCGGGTGTTGAGTGAGAGAGTGTGGTTGGGTGTGGGTCGATCACTTGCCTTCGGCGGGCTCGACGCCGGCGAGGACAGGGTCGATCATGATGCGTCCGCAGTACTCGCAGACGATGATCTTCTTGTGCATACGGATCTCGGCCTGGCGCTGGGGGGGAATGCGGTTGAAGCATCCGCCGCAGGCGTCGCGCTGGATGTAGACGATACCGAGGCCGTTGCGGGCATTCTTACGGATGCGCTTGAAGGCGTTGAGCAGGCGGGTGTCGTCGATCTTGTCCTCGATCTCCTTGGCCTGGACGCGGAGCTCCTCCTCGTCCTTGCGGGTCTCGGAGACGATCTCTTCGAGCTGACGGCGCTTGTCCTCGAGCATATGGCGCTGGTCGGAGAGGTTCATCATCGTGGCGTCGATCTCGGCGGTCTTGGCCTCGATGTCGCGGGCATACTGGTTGATGCGCTTCTCGGAGAGCTTGATTTCGAGGTTCTGGAACTCGATCTCCTTCGAGAGCATATCATACTCGCGGTTGTTGCGGACATTGTCGATCTGCTGCTGGTAGGTGGCTATCTTCGACTGGGCGTCGAGGATGGCGTTGTTCTCCTTGTTGGTGTTCTGACGCAGCTGTTCGATGGCCTCCTTGTGCTTCTGGATTCGGTTTTGGAGACCCTCGATGGTATCTTCGAGGTCACGGACCTCTTCGGGAAGCTCACCGCGGATGGTGCGGATCTCGTGGATTTTCGAGAGGATGGTCTGCAACTCGTAGAGTGAACGCAGACGCTGTTCCACTGAGTTGGTCTGGTCGTTTTTGTTTTGCTCTTTGGCCATATTGTTTATTTCGATGTTGTCCTGAGGTAAAAACGTTTAATCTTGGACATGTTCCAGGAGCGGGGAGCGCTCACTCCGGGACATACGGAGTGCAAAGTTAGGAAATTTTTCGGAAATTATGGCCGAAAAAATTGATTTAGTGCATATTTCGCTCTCATAATGGCCGGTGTCAGCCAGAATTATGCGTCTGCCCCAGTCGAGAAGGTCGTGATAGCGTATGTCCGAGGTGATGTAGGCGTCGGCGCCGGCGGCGAGGGCCGCGGGTATGAACTCGCCTCCCGAGCCGCTGCACAGGGCCACCCGCACGACCTCTGCCGCGGGGTCGGGGCCGGGTGTGAAGCTGACCGGGCCGCCGTAGACATCCTGGACGAGGGCGGCGAAGCGCGTGAGGGGGAGCGGCGCGGGGAGGTCGCCCACGAGCCCGAGCCCGTGGTCAGCCCCGGGCGCCGTCGACGGGTCGAGAATCGACAGGTTGCCGAGCCCGAGCCTGTCCGCGAGCCACCGCGAGGGTCCCGCGGGAGCCGAGTCGAGGGCGGTGTGCGACGAGTAGACGGCAATGCCGCGGCGTATGGCATCCGTGACAGCCTTCACCTGGGGCGTGGCCCCGGGGCCGTCGACGATCTGTTTGAGGCCACGGAAGATTAGCGGATGGTGGGAGACTATGAGATTGAGTCCCGCGTCGGCGGCTTCGGCCACGGCATCGGGGGTGACGTCGAGGCAGAGCAGCGCCCCCGTGCAGGGTATGTCGAGGCCGAGAGGTGCGACCTGCCACCCCGAGTTGTCCCAACTCTCCTGCCAGGAGAGCGGCGCGGCAGACTCGATGAGGTCCGAAATATCACGGAGAGTTGGCATGATTATTTTGCGCTAAAATAGCTATCATAGCTATAATAGCTAAA
>CAMWXQ010000146.1 GCA_947178235.1 uncultured Muribaculaceae bacterium | reverse complement strand
GTTGAAGAGGATGTCGACGGTGCCGTCCTCCTCGTTGGGCTCGGGACGCACGTCCATGTTCTCGGGGTCGAAGTGGCCGGTCATGGCGATCTCACGGGCCGAGCGCATGAGGTCGGTCTTTGAGAAGATCTCGCCCGGTTTCACACGCAGCTCGCGGCGTATGACTTTCTCGTAGAGGCGGTCGTTGCCGTTGATGATTACGTTGTTGATACGCGCCTGGGGGCCCTCGATGATACGCATTTCGAGGTCGATGGAGTCACCGCGGACATTCTTCTCGATGGGCACGAGCTGGAAGAAGAGGTAGCCGCGGTCCATGTAGTAGTTGGCGATGGCGTCGTCGTCCTCATTGGTGCGCTTCGAGAGCAGTTTCTGGTTGTATACGTCACCCTTGTTGATTCCGAGGACGTTGTTGAGGTTCTCGGTGGGGTAGATTGTGTTGCCGACCCAGGTTATGTCGTTGATGTAATACTTCTTGCCCTCGTCGACGGTGATGTAGATGTCGACCTCCTTGTCGTTGTAGGGCACGACGGAGTCCGAGACGATGACGGCGTCGCGGTAGCCGAGCTCGTTGTACTTCTGAATGATGCGTTTGAGGTCATCCTCATAGTCGCTCTCGACGAATTTCTTCTGGCGGAAGAGGTTGATGAGCTTGCCGTTCTCGTTGGTCTTCTTCATCGCCGACCATTGGAGCTTGTTGTCCGAGATCACCTCGTTGCCGTCGATGTAGATCTTGTGTACCTTGACCTTGTCGTTCTTGTTGATGCGGATGTCGACGATGACGTCGTTGGGCGACGAGAGGCTCTCGATGAGGTCGATGTCGACCTGCGCGTTGCCGAATCCCTTGGCCGAGTAGTACTTGGAGATAATCTGCTTTGCGCGGTTCACGATGTTCTGCGAGATCTGATTGCCGCGGTGGAGCTGCAATGCCTCGTCGAGGTCCTTCATCTCGCCCTTCTTGATTCCGTGGTAGCGGATCTCGTCGACGCGGGGCTGGGTGCGGAGGTTGAGGGCGATCCACGCCTTGTTGCCGGCGACCTTGTCGACCGAAATCGAGATGTTGGAGAAGAGCCCCTGGCGCCACAGGCGGCGCGATGCGTCGTTGAGCTCCTGTCCGGGGATGGTGATGCGGTCCCCAACTTTGAGCCCCGCGTAGGAGAGGATGTTCTTCTCCTCATAGTTGTCGGCGCCGGAGATGCGGATGCCGGCAATCTCGTAGGTCTTCGGCAGACCGGAGAATATGACGGTGGGGTTGATGATTGTATCGGTCGGGAGCTGCGCAGCGATACGGCCTGTGCCGAAGGGGAGGAACAGGGCCGCAATGAGGAGCAGTCTCAGCATATCGAGGGTCGGGATGCGCTTCATTTTCAGAGGGTGCGTCATTTGATTTGGTCGGAGGTGAGGCCGAAGCGGCGTTCGCGGTTCTGGAAGTCGCCGATGGCCTTGAAGAAGTCTTCGCGCGAGAAGTCGGGCCAGAAGGTGTCTGTGACGACAATCTCGGAGTATGCTATCTGCCAGAGCAGGTAATTGCTGATGCGGTGGTCGCCGCCCGTGCGGATGAGCAGGTCGGGGTCGGGCATGGCGGCTGTGGTGAGGTACGAGGAGAAGATCCCGTCGTTGTCCATCTCCTCTGGACGGCGGCGGCCTGCGGCCACATCCTCGGCGAAGAGGCGTGCGGCACGGGTGATCTCCCAGCGCGAGGAGTAGCTGAGGGCGAGGGTGAGGGTGAGCCCTGTGCAGTGCGCGGTGTCGGCCATGCAACGGCCGAGGCGTTCGCGGGCCTCGTCGGGGAGGCGCGATGCGTCGCCGATCATGGTGAGGCGGACATTGTTGCGTATGAGGTCGGGGGTCTCACGCTCGATGGCCATCACGATGAGGTGCATGAGTGCGTCGACCTCCTCCTTGGGGCGGTTCCAGTTCTCGGTCGAGAAGGTGTAGAGGGTCAGATAGCCGATGCCGAGTTCCGAGGCTGCCTCGGTGATGCGGCGGACGGTGTTGACCCCTTCGGCGTGGCCGTGGCTGCGGGGGAGTCCGCGGCGGCGTGCCCATCGTCCGTTGCCGTCCATGATGACGGCTACGTGGCGGGGGAGGCGTTGGGGGTCTATGTCTGTGATATTCATGTCTGTCTGATGGCTGGGGTAGTTAAGGTGATGAGGAGCGGTCGGGAGGGGTGGTCAGTCGAGCCTGTTGCAGGCCACGCACCGCCGGCCGAACTCATAGGAGAGGGAGAGGGTGATGGACGAGGTCCAGTCGGTATTTTTGAGGAATGAGCTTTTGATCTTGTAGGGGTCCGAGAGTGCGCCGGAGTCGGCCTTGTCGGTGAATAGCTTTGTCATGCAGAATTCAAGGCCGAGATTGAGGCGCGGGCGCAGTTTGAACTTGATTCCGGCGGCCATCGGGAGGGTGAAGGCCGCATATGTGCCGTCGTCCGTCGAGGCCATGCTGACGCCGAGGCCGAGGGCGATGTAGGGAGTCCAGCGGCGCATGTGCTTGTAGCTTTCCCCCATACCGTAGTTGAAGAAGTTGAACTCGCCGCGTCCCGTGAGGCCGTAGACGGTCGATTTGAAGGCGATGGGGTCGCCGATGGGGAGGTAGTTGTCCATGTCGGCGGTATTGCCCGAGAGCGAATTGACCGAGAAGAGACCGCGTACCGCGAGGCGGGCATTGGCGAGGTAGCGGAACGAGGCATTGAAGGCCACTCCGGGGTGTCCGAATATGGAGCTCTCGTTGGCGTCGCCGAGATAGCCCGACACTCCGACGCCGGCGCCGATGTCGAACTTATACTCCTCGGGCGCGGCGGCAGACTGTGCCACGGCCTCCCCGGCTGCGAGGCTGAGGAGGACGGCTGCGAAGATGGTTCTGAACATGGTCCGGATTTTCACTGTCGGCTATGGCTTTGGGTGAGAGGGGTCAATAGACGGGGCGGAAGGTGTATCGGTTGATGACACCGCGGCGATACGAGGTGAACAGCTTGCCGTCAGCCTCGATGCCTCCATACATATATATATAGGGGCACTCCCATCGGGTGATAGGTGTGACTACCCGCTGAGGGGTAGCGATCGGCAGAGGCTCGGAGGGGTCGAAGCTCAGTTCATGCTTGATGACGTATGCCTGTGCGCCGGAGACGGGGGTAAACTCCTCGGAGGGTTGGAGAGTGGCGGCGGCGCGCTTCCAGTTGATGCCGAAGTCGGGCGAAACGTAGACTTCCGTGTTCATCACGACCTCACCCTCCTTGCCGTCGGCCTTGCGGCCACACATGGCCACGAGGACAGATTCGTCATTCACGCGCCAAGCCCTGTCGACTTTGGGTGTATTGTATGGGAAGAGGACGGCGCCTTCGATTTCGAGTGCTTTCGATGCGCCGAGGCGTCCCCACGAAGAGCCATCGTATGCCCAGCTCTCGCCCGTGAGCTCGCCCGCGGCATTGCGACCGCCGACGACGACTGCGGTCGGGGTTACGTTCCACTTGCTCGTGAACTCGACCATCTGGCTTGTGCCCGAGACGGGACAGCCTGCGGGGAGAGCCTTGGGCTCGGTTGCGGGATAGGTCACGCACATCCATGTGCCCTCGGTATCCCTGGCAGCGCCGATGACGCGACCCTCATACTCGCCGTAGACATGATCCATCTTCACTCCCGTGGGGGTCCATGCGAGGCATGTCGAGGTCGAATAGAGTTCGCCGTCGGCACCCACGCAGCAGAGTTCGTCGCCGGCAGGGGTGATTGTCTCGATGCGGGCACCCTCGGGCAGTGTGATGTCGGCACGGCCGAAGTCACCCTCCCATGTCGGGCTCCATCGCATCGAGGCGGCGGTCCCGTCGGTAGCGAAGCAGTAGACGGCCCCGCGCCACTCGACGCTCTTCTGAGCCGTCATAGCCGCCATCTCGGAATCGAGGGGGCGTTCGGTCTCCCACACGAGAGTGTCGGGGACAGACTTGTGCACATTGACACGCACGGTGTACTCGCGTCGCGCCTGGCCGTTATAGGAGACAATTTCGAGTTTGACAGGGCCTTTGGAGAAGTTGATCGAGTCGTTGGGATGCTCTATGAGGTTGACCGTAGTGTCGCGGTCGGCGTTGCGCAGAGGATATGTCACCTTGCACTCCTTGGCCGACTCGGTGCCGACGGTCACGAGGAGCGCCGAGACATCGGTGCCCACGGGGAGCGAGTCGGCATTGAACACCTCAGCACCGACGAGGTCGATGGCAAAGAACACGGAGTCGAGGCGATAGGCCACGCTGTCGTCGCGTTGGAGAGAGAACGAGGTGACAGCACAGTTGACATAGTTGTTGTCGATCGAGACAACATCCGAATCAGTGTTGCACCCGGCTACCGCACCGCCCATCAGCAGGCTGAGAATGAAGTATAACGGAAACTGTTTTGACATATATGATGAGTGGAACTGCGCCCCATTGGATCGGGCCGTTGGTTTCAAGGTGCAAAGTTAAGAACAATTTCGTTAAGTCCCCACCCCGAAAGGTGAAAAAAACCTAACGCCCACGTTTCTCAGCCGCAT